>JAFTYV010000005.1 GCA_017461225.1 Candidatus Methanomethylophilaceae archaeon | reverse complement strand
GACGGGAGCAGCCTCACTTCGAACCACTGACGTTTGCAGGAGCTCAGGGTCGAGAAGCGAAATGGTAAACTTGGATTGGGATGTGGGGTCAACCCCCGTGGCCAGGCGCTTTTACACACTTCAGTTCCTTATCCCCGTGATGATCTCGTCGTCGAAGTCGAAGAGCACCACGTCATCGGTACCGTCGGTGAGCCTCAGAACGTGCGAACCGTCGATCTTCCCCACCACGGCGCCCTCGCATCCGACGGCGGCGAAGATGTCTATGATCTCCTGCGAGCACATCGGATTGCACGCGAAGCAGAAACCGCAGCCCTGGTACGTCAGGTGCCAGTGGACCTCGTCCACACCCTCCGGACGGGGGATGCGGGTCACGTCGACGACGGCGCCGACCCCGGAGGACTCGAGCATCATGCCCAGCGTGCCTATGTCGCCGGGGTTGCTCATGTCCTTGCAGGCGTGCGCCAGGTGGCGCTCACCGATGACGGCGACGGCCTCGAGCTGTGCGCGCACCTCGTCGTCGGACCTGCCCTCGGTGGTGACGTACGCGTAGGGCGTGTCCTCCGGGTAGTAGCCGACGGTGTCGATGACGAAGACGATGTCGTCCCCGGGCCTGGCGGTGTCGCTGCGGAGCAGCGCGTCCTTGCGGACGGTGCCGACCACGGCTATGTCGATGGCGTCGTAGTCGCAGTCGGGATGCGTGTGACCCCCGACTATGGGGACCCCGAACTTGGAGACGCCGTCCCTGAGTCCCCTGATGAGCTCGGGTGCGACGGTACCGTCGATGAGGGACATGACGTCGACCATGCCGATGGCGCGACCGCCCATGGCGGCGATGTCGTTGACGTTGACGAGCACGGCGAAGTAACCGGCGAGGTACGGGTTGGAACGCAGGAGAGACGGCATGATGCCGTCCGTGGCGAAGAGGACGTACCTGTCCCCTATGTCGAGTGCCGCGGCGTCCTCCCCGGCCGCCACGTGGACGTGGTCGAAACCGTCCGTGGGGAGGAGGTCGACGACCTCGTGTATCTTGTTCTTCCTCGTGACTCCCGGGAACGCCCGGATCGCATCTGCAAGATTCTGTAGGGACACATGACCACCCTGTTCAACGCCACAATCCCCTGCGGCGCAGGATCTGGATGGATACGGCGCAGAGCACCACCATCAGGACCAGCAGGACCGCCGGGGTGTAGGTCTCGTTCATTCCCGGTAGCACCACGTTCATGCCGTAGAAGCTGGCGATCATGGTCGGGATGGATATGATGAGTGTGATGGACGTCAGGAACTTCATGACGTTCGAGAGGGAGTTGTTGAGGTCCGCCTCCACCAGCTGCCTGGTACCCTTGATGATCTGGCTGTAGGTGGTGGTCATCTCCAGGGCCTGGTTGGTCTCGATGATGACGTCGTCCATGAGCTCCTTGTCCTCGGGTGACGCGATGAAGCGGGACTGCCTGCTGATCCTGTCGATGATCGAGCAGTTCACACTGAGCGACGTCTTGAAGTAGACCAGGTTGGACTCCAGCTCGTGGAGCTCGAACAGGTCGTCCCTGCGGGTGGCCTTGCGTATCGACTCCTCGATCGCCATGCGCTTCACCTCGATGTACTTGAGGTCGGCCTGGTAGTTGACGGCGATCCTGAACAGGATCTGCAGGACGAAACGGGACCTGTTGGCGATGTTCACGGCGTTGATGTTCTTGTTCCTGCCGGTGACGATGGTGCTGAGCGCGAAGAGCTCCTGCAGGCATACGGTGACGATCGCGGTGTCCGTTATCGTGATCGAGATGGGGTACGTGGTGAACTCCTCACGACCGTTCCTCCACTCCCTCGTGGGGGCGTCGATCAGGATGAGGGTGTACTTGGGCGTGACCTCCGCCCTGGAACCCTCCTCGTCGTCCAGAGCGGCCGTCAGCGCCTCCCTGTCGATGTCCAGGGCCCTCTGGACGTAGTCGATCTCCTCGGTGGTGGGGTTGGTCAGGTTGATCCAGACATCCTCCCCGATGGAATCGGTCTTCATCGGTCTCCCCTCCCTCATCTCGTAGATATCGATCGTCATCTCGCCACCTCCATCAGATTATGAACGACAGTATCACCATCATGAACATGAACAGTACCACCGTCGACACGCTGTTCGACACGCTGTCGCTGATCCTGTCGCGCCTCTCGGTGTCGGAGACACCGAACCTCTCCAGCAGCCAGTTGACGCCGCCGGCGAATATGAACCCTCCGTCGAACGGATACGCGGGGAGGGCGTTGGATATGGCCAGGAGTATGTCCAGCCAGAAGATCCAGTAGAGCATGGTGATCGCGATCCAGAAGATGTCGTCTCCGGGTGCGTCGTACCACCACCTCACCTCGTCGGATATGGGGTCCATGCCGTTGAAGGGGCCCGAGAGGTACGAGAACAGCGCCGAGACGTACGAGAACGGATCGGTCGCACCGTAGAAGGGATCCCTCGCCTTGTCCAGGAGGATCCCGGGGGTCGTGAGCGTCATGCCGCCCGTGGTCACGGAAAGTCCGAGGAAGCCCTGTGAGGACCTGTCGGCGAGGACGATGCCCTCGTGGGTGACGAACTCGGGGGAGCCCCCGTGCTCCGCGACGGTCACCGTGGTGAGCGTCAGGACCTGTCCGGGCTCGGTGGCCGCCATGTAGGACATGAAGTCGTAGGTGCTGTGTATCTGCGTGACCACGCCGTCGGATGTCAGGCTGTAGATGAACTGTCCGACCCCCACGTCCCCCCTGTCGGCGGGACTGCCGTTGGTGACGGACTTGATGAACGCACCCATCTGGACGGGTTCGGTGGTCGTATGCGTGCCGACCTCGGTCTCGTACTGCAGGATGTAGTACATAGATGGGTCGAAGTCGTAGTCTATCGACACCACACCTCCGCCCTGAACGGAGTCGACCTCGGTGAACGTTTTGGAACCGTACTCCTGCACCCCGGTGACGATGGCGGACGCGGGGATCCCGGCGATGTAGGCCGGGGACCCGTTGTCGATGGCGTAGACGCCGACGTCGTCCGAATGATCCGAGGTCACCGCGCCGCAGGCGAGTATCAGGACCGCTATGGACCCGATGGCCACGAACGTGTTGACGGATATGCCCGCGGTGTACATGTCCATGCGGACCCTGCGGGACCTCGCCGCCATGTCCTCCTCGTTGGGCTCCACGAATGCGCCCAGGGGTATGACCCCGTACAGGAGGCCGGAGGAGTCCACACGCGCCCCGTTGGCACGGGTCTGTATCCCGTGACCGAGCTCGTGGACGACCATGGCGACCACAAGTGCGACCACGCCGTAGCTGAGGGGCATTATGGGGTTGAAACCGGGGATCGCCAGGGCGTACTCGATGCCTATGGCGGAGCTCCCGATCCTGGACGGTATGGCCATTATGGCCACCACCATCATATACATCATGAGGAACAGCAGGACCGCGGAGATGATCTTGGACACGAAACCGAACACCGCCCAGAACCTGGTGTACCTGGCGAGACGGTCCATGGTGCGGAAACCCAGCCTCGTCTTGACCATCAGGGCGGGACCGTACCTCGAGAGGTGGAACCTCTCGGCGGCCTCCGGACACCTCCAGACCCAGATGTAGATCGGGATGTAAATCACGAGAAGAACCAGAAGCACTACGTACGCGGTATCCAATGTATCCCCCGCGAGACCGATTGAACTCATCATATAAAAGGAAGGATACGGGGAGGGCGTCCCGTCCGTCACAACCCGATGCCGAGGCCGGAGATTATCCTGCGGGCCCAGCCGAGCTTCCTGAGCTTGACGGCGGGGTCCGAACCCTCCTTTGGCATCGGGTCGTCGAAATCGAACCCGCGCAGGACGATGCGGCGGGCACCGAAGTGCACGGCCGTGCAGACCGCGCGGTCACCGTCCGTGAAACCCCCGAAGTTGTACACCGTGTTCTCCGGTGCGGACTGCGTCGTGAGCACCACCGGTCCGCGGAACAGGTGGGCATACGAGCGTACCATGTCCTGGTTGCCGCCGTGCGCGTGTATCAGCGTCACGGCACCGCGGGCGCTGGCATCCAGCTGGGGCCCCATGTCGCCGTCGAGGTCCGTGACCACTATATCGGGGGACAGTCCGGCCGAAAGGACGCGTCCGACCGCGGAACCCGAGACCACGAGGGTTCCCTCGGTGCCGGCGGCCAGATCGGACTCGAGGCACGGTGCGTTCCCCACGACGGTGACGGTGTCGCCGATCAGCTCCCCCAGCTCGTCGTCGGACATGAGGTCGCTGTTCAGGGTGACGGCCTTCAGGACGCGCACGCACATCTCGTCGTCGGCCCTGTCGTAACCCATGTCCTCCAGTATCCCGAGGTACACCGGCTCCCACTCAGGGAACATCATCTGCGGGCACCTCCAGCGGGTTGGACCTCATCCTGCTCTTGACGAACGTGGACGCCAGCGATATCAGCACTCCGGCGACGATACCGACGACCCCCAGGGACCCGGTGTCGTAGCTGGCGGTGACGTAGGACTGGATGATGTCCAGGATCGCCAGTGCCACCAGGGCGAGGGCGGCCAGATCCACACAGGCGAAAACACGGCTGAGCAGGATCGTGTTGGATGAGAGGTACTCCTCTATGGAGAGCCCCAGCGTGTAGACGATGAGGGCGATGGTGATCGGCCACACCATGGATGCGGTGTAGTAGAGCACCCTCGGGAGCAGGCCGACGGCGTACATATCGGAGACCTCGTAGAAGACCCATATCGCGGATATGATGATTATCGAGAACGAGATGCACAGGAAGATCAACCTGGTGCTGTGACCCAGGACGCTGTCCCTGACGTACCGCCTCAGGACCACCAGCTTCTCCTCCACATCGTATGCGTACAGTGTGAGGAACAGTCCGACCACCAGCACCGATATCGCAGCCGACATGTTGGCTATCGCCGCTATGTCGTTGGTGCGAACGAACTCGAGAAGACCGGGGACCATGAGGACCGCGGCGACCATCATCGTGATGAATCCGAGCGGTGCCAGGAACCTGCGCCTCTTAGCCGGGTCGGACATCATCCTAGTCAGGATGTAGAGCGAACCCTCCAGTCCCGGCGCCTGCTTCACGTAGACCTTCCTCACGGAGTCCACGTGTGCACGCGACGAGATGATCGGGTAGATGTACTCGTCCTCCGCACCGTCGCCGACGAGGACGACGCTGTCCGGGACGCATGTCTCGAGGACCTCCTCCAGCTGGGCGACCAGGGCCAGGTCGGACCTGTGCCCGACCTTCTCGTCACCGCAGATGAGTGCGACATCCGCATCGTGGCCGTCCTCCTGGATCTCCAGGCAGACGCTGACGGCGGCGTACAGGGCGTTGAGATCCGAGTCCTCGGGATCGGCGATGCCGAACGCAGTGGCTGCATCGAGGCAGTTCTGGACTCCGATAACCGGCGTGTTGACCTTTCCCTTCACACCGAAGTCGTCGTCCCTATCCACTACGAGGACCAGGGTCTTCTTCATGGTACCGAATCCGCATCGCCGATATTAAGATTGATGTGGGGGCGGATTCAACATTTGTCACGACACCATGTCGACCCGTGGGAACAATTAATAAACAGAGCCCGTTACACCGGCCCATGCGCATCAGATGGCATGGTCACTCCTGTTTCGAGTTCGAGGATTCCGGTCTAACCGTGGTCATCGATCCGCACGACGGCAGGTCCATCGGGATCAAACCCCCCGTGGTCTCCGCCGACATAGTCCTCATGACCCACAACCACTACGACCACAACGCGGTCCGTGCGATCAAGGGGAACCACCAGGACGTCCTCGCCCGCGACGGGATCTTCAACGTCAAGGGCCTGGATGTGGAGGGGCTCCCCACCTACCACGACACCTCCGAGGGCTGCGAGAGGGGGAGCAACACGATGTACCTCTTCGAGATGGGCGGCATGAGGATCTGCCACTGCGGCGACCTGGGGTGCATCCCCGACGAGGACGTGCTGTCCCGCATCAAGGGCGTCGACTTCCTCCTCATCCCCACGGGAGAGGTTTTCACCATGGTCATGGAGGATGTGAGGAGGTTCATAGAGCTGGTCAACCCGACCATCATCATACCGATGCACTACAGGGTCGGTGGGCTGTCGATCCCCCTGACCCCCATCGACGAGTTCCTGGAGATGATCCCCGAGGAGGCCGTCGACTACATCGGCAACGAGGTGGACGTCTTCCCCGACGACCTCTCCGAGATCAAGGAGTGCTGGGTCTTCGACCGTTGATCCCGTCCATGCATTGGCCCCACGACGGTGCACCGCGATGTCGTGACCGCTTCCGATTGTTGTTCAGAAAACAGGGAAGGTTGGGGGACGGATCCCCCGTTTCTTGGAAGTTTATCCCGGCTCAGTAGCAGGGGAGGTGCTCGTCCGCAAGTGCGAATGCGAGGTACAGGGTGAGCACGAAGTTACCGAGTGCCGCGATTCCCTTGAGGAGCATCCAGATGTCCTCACCGGTGTGAGCGTTGATTCCACCGAAGATGAAGATCAGTGCGGTGGTGAGCAGGATGAAGGTCAGTGTCTTGGGGTTGCCGACACGGAAGGACCAGATCAGGGACACGACGTAGATGAGTCCGAGGGTCAGGTTGATCCAGAGGTCTCCACCGTACGCACCGGCGAAGTAGACACCGAGGGCGACGAGTCCGAACACGATGAATCCGAAGTTGCTTCCAGCCCTGTAGGCTGCGAGTGCTGCGATGAGAATGAAGAAGGCCGCGATCTCGAGAAGGGGGCCGAGTGTTGCACCGATGTCGTTGTCGACGCCGGCGTAGCCCAGGATGCACACGAGTGCGATGGGCAGTGAGACGAGAGCCACGAAGAACAGACCGAACGCGGTCGGGTCAAGCGGGGCTTTACATTCATCAGTCATTTGTTTTCCTCCTAATGAGTTGGTTTAACTCACCCCTTGTTTCGGTTTATCGGTATTTAATATCAACGTATTGAACCCCGTTAATTTTATTTTCCGTCATTTGCGAACGTTGCATCCATCCAACTGGAATGGCCAGCATCGTGAAAACGGCTGGAAATCGAGAAAGTTTTAAATACATGTGGCTGAAAAATCAGTTGGATTGGTCAGGAATCGGTAGCATTCTGGGGTTCCTTTTGGATGGGTCCCGGACCCTGGATGCGGATACGACCTGCACCCTGTTGAACTCCTCCGGGGTCACCACGGTGGCCGCCCCGTGCTCCAACAGGAGGTCCGTCCAGCGCATGTAGCCGGCGTACACCGGGTTGTGGAGGATGTTGCGGAGGTTGTACTTGTTCCAGGGGTTGCCGCGGCGGGTGAGCGTCCCCGAACGGTTCAGATCGTAGCATATGGAGTCCATGGTGGCGCCCGACAGGTACGATCCGAATATGTGGGACACCACATCCAACTCCTCGGGTACCGCGACCAGCTCGCCGTCCTCCAGGGTGTAACCGAACGGGGGCGTGAACCCCATCGTGCGCTTACCGCCGGTGGTCTCCCCGAGGGTCTCCGCCTTCTCCCTCATTCCCATGTAGGTCCTCTCGCCGATCTGCTCGCTCTCCAGCTGCGCTATGCGCTGTATCATGTCTATGACGAACCTCCCGAGGGCGTTCTCGGTGTCCAGGGCCTCGGTGGAGGACACGAAGTCCTTGTGGTTGCGGTCGAGGACCTCCATCATGTTCATGAAGTTGCGGCTGTTCCTGTGGATACGGTCCATCTTCAGGACCAGGACGGCGTCCCACCTGTCCATCTCGGCCATCATCCTCTGGTAGGCCGGACGGCGTGTCGTGCGTCCCGAGTAGCCGTCGTCGGCGTAGACGTCGGCGACCTCCCAGCCCTCGACGATGCAGTAGCTCTCCAGTATCTCCCTCTGGGCATCGATGGAGTAACCCTCCGCGGCCTGCTCGTCGGTGGAGACCCTCACGTACAATGCGACGCGCTTGGCCATGTCAGACCGTCTCCAGGGGACCGTTGATGGACTCGAAGAGGTCCATGTCGACGATGGGCTCCTGCTCGCCGCGGCGGAGGTTGCCGTCCCAACGCCCCATGCCCACGTACAGCGGGTTGTGCAGGATGTTGCCGATGGACTGCCTGTTCCACGCACCGCCCTTCTTGGCGGGGACACCGGAGCGGTTGAGGAACGTCGCTATGTCCTCCATGGTGGAGCCGCGGCGGTACATGTTGTAGATGGTGCGGACGGTGTCCGCCTCGTAGGGGACGACCTCCAGCCTCCCCCTGCTGTACACGTACCCGTACGGGTGCCCGGAACCCAGGCTGCCGGAGGTGTTGACCGCCTTGTAGGTCATGCCCATCTTCACCCTCTCGCCGATCTGCTCGCTCTCCAGCTGCGCTATGCGCTGCATGATGTCCATCACGAACCTGCCCATGGCGGTGGTCGTGTCGAACTTGTCCTGCATGGAGTTGAACTCCTTGCCCCTGGCGCGGAGGTCGTCCATCATCACGGTGAAGTTGACGCTGTTCCTGTGGATACGGTCCATCTTCAGGACCAGGAGTATGTCCCAAGAGTCCGACTCGGACATCATGCGCCTGTACTCGGGACGGTCCGTGGTGCGACCGGAGGCACCCTCGTCCCTGTAACGGCCGGCGACCTCCCATCCGCGGACCTTGCAGTAGGCCTCCATCTTCCTGACCTGTGCGTCCAGGGAGAATCCCTCCTGGGCCTGCTCCTCGGTCGAGACCCTGGCGTACAGTGCTGCGCGTCTTGCATCCATCCCGACCGCTGTAACGGGTCGCGGTGTAATAAAAACTGTGATGGGTGGTGCGAGGGGTTGCCCCCTCGCTTTGGAGTTTCAGAATCACATTCCGGGCATTCCGCCCATGCCGCCCTGGGGAGGCGCCGGGGGTGCCCTGCGGGACGCGATGACATCGTCGATCCTGAGGATCATGTTGGCGACCTCCTCTGCGGAGTTGATCGCCTGGACCTTGACCCTGAGGGGCTCGACGACGTTCTGTGCGAGCATGTCGACGGCCTCTCCGTTCTCGAGGCAGAGTCCCATGTACTTTCCGTTGGGGTTGGACTTGTCGTGCGCGTTCTTCAGCTTGATGATGCTGTCGATGGGGTCGATACCGGCGTTCTCGGCGAGGGTCCAGGGGATGATCTCCATGGCCTTGGCGAACTTCTCGATGGCGAGCTGCTCCCTTCCTCCGACGGATGCGGCGAAGTCGTTGAGCCTGAGCTCGAGCTCGATCTCGGGTGCTCCGGCACCTGCGACGACCTTTCCGTCCTCGATGGCGACTCCGACGACGCGGATGGCGTCGACCAGTGCCCTCTCGACCTCCTCGAGCACGTGCTCGGTTCCGCCGCGGGTGAAGATGGTGATCGCCTTGGGGTTCTTGCATCCGGTGATGAACGCCATTCCGTCCTCTCCGACCTGCTTCTCGTCGATGGCACCAGCGACTCCGAGGTCCTCCGCGGTGAGCTCCTGCACGTTTCCGACGATGTTTCCGCCGGTCGCCTTGGCGATGGCCTCGAGGTCGGACTGCTTGAGCCTCCTGTATCCGAGGATTCCGTTCTTGGCGAGGTAGTGCTGGACGAGCTCGTCGACACCCTTCTGGCAGAAGACGACGTTCGCTCCGACGGACTTGATGTGCTCGACCATGGCCTTGAGGGAGTTCTCCTCCTCTGCGAGGAAGGACGCCATGGAGGTGGGGTCGCTGATCTGGATCTGTGCGTCGAACTCGGTCTTCTTGACCTCGAGTGCGCAGGAGAACAGCGCGATCTTCGCGTTCTCGACGTGGTCGGGCATCCTGGAGTGGACCTTCTCCTTGTCGATGACGACACCCTCGATGAGGTAGGAGTCGCCGATGACGCCTCCGACCTTCTTCTGGATGCGGATGTTCTTGGTGTCGACCTTGCCTGCGTCCTCGACGGACTTGCATGCCTTGACGACTATGTCGGCGAGCATGTCCTCCTCCTCTCCGACGGACTTGCCGGTGAGGGCGGTGGCTGCGACCTGCTTGAGGATCTTGTCGTCGTTGGCGGGGACCGCGATCTCGTTGAGGATCTCGACGGCCTTCTCGGATGCCATCTTGAATCCGTTGGTGATGACGGTGGGGTGGACGTTGGAGTTGATGAGCTCCTCGGACTGCTTCAGGAGCTCCCCTGCGATGACGACGGAGGAGGTGGTTCCGTCTCCGCACTCGGTGTCCTGGGTCTTGGCGACCTCGACGACCATCTTGGCGGCGGGGTGCTGGACATCGATCTCCTTGAGGATGGTCACACCGTCGTTGGTGATGACGACGTCACCGATGGTGTTGACGAGCATCTTGTCCATTCCCTTGGGTCCGAGTGTGGACCTGACGGCGTCGGCGACGGCCTTGGCCGCTGCGATGTTGTTGAACTGCGCTTCTTTGTCTTTGCTTCTCTCGGTGCCCTCTTTGAGGACGATGACAGGCTGATTTCCAGAACCGTACATAGGTTTGTCACCTTGTTTAATCTAAACATCGATAGATTAGAACTTCTATTTGAACTTATCTGATTTGGACACGGCAGGGGTGCGAATTCGGAAAGGTCACGGCTTAAAAACGTGCCTGATGTCCAGACCCCTGGAACGGCCCCCGCCCTCCAGTGCGGAGCGGGCGGTGTCGGATCCGGAGATCCCCATCCTCATCATCCTCGTCGGATCCACGTTCCTGAAGTGCAGGGGGTTGTAGTAGACCGTGCGGACACCGGTGTCCCGTATGGCGTCCAGGAGCTCCGCCTCATGCCCCTCGAGGGTGCTCATGACCGGTGCCACCAGGGCGTAGACCGACACCCCGGCGTCGTGCAGCGCCGCCATGGCTGACAGCCTGTCGCGTGGGAGCGGTGCACCCGGCTCCGTCATCCTCGACACCCTGTCGTCCAGGGTGGTGACGGTGACCCCCACCACACCCCTGATGGAAGCCAGCAGCCCCGCGTCCCTGGCCACCAGGTCGGACTTGGTGTGCAGGTGTATCTCCCTGTCCCTCCTGTGCAGGACCTCCAGGCAGCGGAGGGTCAGCCTGAACCTGGACTCGGCGTACTGGTACGGGTCGGTTACCGTCCCTATCCCGATGATGCCGTCCACCGCGGGGAGCTCCCTGGCGAGCCTCTCGGGGATGTTTCGCTTGACGCGCACGACCCTCCAGGTGGACGTCTCAGCGTGCAACACGCCCGGTCCGTAGCAGTAGAGGCAGCCGTGCTCGCACCCCAGGTACGGGTTCAGGGCGTAGTCCATGTCCGGGAGCCCCGACGGGGACAGCGCCCTGCGGCACTCGGTGTACTCGAAGACCCCGTCCCACTCGCCGGGGGGATCCGTGAAGTCCAGCAGCGTCGTGTCAGTAATAGTCCTCGATCCTCCTCTGCACCAGCCAGTCCCTCAGGACGCCCGAGTTCCTTATCCAGGTCTCGCGGCGTATCTCCATCGTCGACTCTATCTCCGTCCATGCGGCGTCCAGCGTGTCGAAGTGCATCGGACGGGTCTTGAGGGCCGCCCTGACGTTCTCCCTCACGTTCCACACCCCCACGGGCATGATGTACCCCGGATGCGCCTCCCTCATGATCACCACCCCGGCCGTCCTGCCCTCGGAGATCAGCAGCTCGTTGACGGCCATGCGCGACGCGTAGTAGCACCCGCCTATGTGGGCGTACTCGGTCCTGCCGTCGAAGAACTCGCAGTCGGAGATTATGTCCACGGTCTTCCCCATCGGGTTCCACGTGGTGTTGGGGTACCAGGCCTCGATGAGTTCGAACCTCCAGGTGCAGGGCATCATCAGGATGCACCACCTGTTGTCCAGCATCTCCCAGCGGTACAGCCTGAAGTCGTCGATGGTCTCGTTGAACCTGGTCGTCCTCAGCAGGTCCTTCCCTATCATGTCGTCCACGGCGGTGATGCTCCACCTGGTGGGTACGAACCTCCTCCTCTTCCCCACACCCATGGTGCCGACGGAGAACGCCTTCTGGATCTCCGATATCAGCGTGCCCCTCCTGTACGCCTCCAGCACGGCGTCGGTGGCGCGCATGTCGGTATCGTAGAAGCTGCGCTCCAGGTTCCTCTCGAACCTTCCGTTGCCCACGGTCATGGACTCCATGCGGGCCGAGGGCCCGAACGGCTGGACCTCGTCGTCGAGGATGATCCTCCCGGTGGGCCTCTGGCTGAAGGAGGCCTCCACGTCAACCGGCCTGGCGGCCAGGGCGAGCTCCTGGACGTCGTCCACTATCCTCCCGGATTTCCGGAAGTCGGTGGCGTCTATCCTGTACTTCCCGCGGACCAGCCTGAACCTCATGTCGACGATCTCGTCTATGGACCTGCCCACCCACATCTCCGGCTTGTCCATCACCGAGGTGTCCCCGTGGTCCGGCGGCAGGAGCGGACCTATGTCGACCTTGGGGTACCCGTGGCGCCCCACGAAGACCGCCGGCGGGCTGCTGCCCTCCAGGTCGCGGGAGTCGATGAGCGGCAGCGTCCTCTGACGGGAGTAGAACTTCACCATGAGGGGGCAGCGGTCCTTCCCGCAGAGCCTGTGGGCGCCCTTGCATACGGAGCACAGCCCCCGGGCGACGGTCCCGTCGCCGGTGTCCCCGGTGTCGAAGAAGTCCCTCAGCCCCATCGGTCACCTCAGTAGAAGTCCTCTATGCGGCGCTGGACGCGCCAGTCCCTGATCACCTCGGACCCGGAGACCCAGCGGCCGTGGGCGGTGGCCATGTGGGCGTCCACGTGGGGCCAGAGCGCCTCCAGGGTGTCGGAGCGGACGGGCTCGGTGGTGAGTGCGGCCCTCACGTTCTCCCTGATGTTCCAGACGCCCAGGGGTATGTCGTATCCGGGGTGGATCTCCCTCAGGACGACGACACCCGCGGTCCTTCCCTCCCTGCCGAGCATCTCGGACACCGCCAGCCTGGCGGCGTAGTAGGCGCCGGCGCAGTTGGACGCGTAGGTGGTCCTGCCGTCGAAGAACTCGCAGTCGGAGGACATCTGGACGGTGGAGCCGTCGGGGTTCCAGCTGGAGCGGGGGAACCACGCCTCCACGAGCTCGAACCTCCAGGTGCAGGGCATCATGATGACGCACCACCTGTTGTCCAGGCCCTCCCACCTGTACAGCCTGTAGTCGTCGATGGTCTCGTTGAACCTGGACCCGGCGACGAGGTCCTTCCCTATCATGTCGTCCACGGCGGTGATGCTCCACCTGGTTGGCACGAACCTCCTCCTCTTGCCGACGCCCATGGTGCCGACGGAGAACGCCTTCTGGATCTCCGAGACCAGGGTGCCGTTGCGGTAGGCGGAGAGGACGGCGTCCACGGACCTCATGTCCGTGTCGTAGAAGCTGCGCTCCAGGTTCCTCTCGAACCTGCCGTTGCCCACGGTCATGGACTCCATGCGGGCCGATGGCCCGAAGGGCTGGACCTCGTCGTCAAGGACCACCCTACCGGTGGGCCTCCTGTCGAACCTGGTCTCGACGTCGACCGGCTTCTCGACCAGTGCGATCTCCTGGACGTCGTCCACGATCCTCCCCGACTTCCGGAAGTCCGTGGCGTCTATCCTGTACTTCCCGCGGACCAGTCTGAACCTCAGGTCCGCTATCTCGTCGACCGACCTCCCGACCCACCCCTCGGGTGTGTCCATGTCGGAGGTGTCGCCGAACTCGGTGGGCAGGAGGGGGCCGATCTCGACCTTGGGGTAGCCGTGCCGTCCCACGAAGACCGCGGGCGGGCTGCTCCCGGAGACCTCCCTGGTCCTGACCTCGGGCATGATCCTGCGCTGCGAGTAGAACCTGAGCATCAGGGGGCAGCGCTCGCGCCCGCACAGCCTGCGGGTGCCCTTGCAGAGGTTGCAGAGACCGTTGCGTACGACGGCGTCGCCGCTTCCCACAGCCTCCTCGAAGAGCGTCCCCTGAACCATGGTGCGGGTTATGGTGAACGGATATAAAAAGGGGGGAAAGCAGGAGGCGGTTGGGACCTGTGGTCCGTTGCAAGGGGGCCACCTCATGCTATGGGACGCCAAACTCCCTACGGGGTTAAATAGGTTGGCACCTGGCGACCCCGTCGTCACCGGATGCTGGGACGGGTTCGGGTTGGAGCTCCAGACCGAACAGCTTCCTGAAGTCGCCCCTCAGCCTGCCCAGGCGCCAGATCTCCATGCTGGGGTCCTCGCTGGACACCACGCCCAGCACCAGGGTGCCGTCGGACACAGCCATCGTGAGGTCGGTGACCGTGGATGTGCGGTGCCTGTCCAGGACGTCGGCCATCCTCAGGAACAGCGCGCAGCGGCGTATGTCGTCCACGACCGGACGGGGTATGTCCGAGAACAGGGGGTCCTTCGGCCCGGGGAAGCGCTTGTGGTGGAGGCGGACCATCAGGCCCATGTGGTGGAGCTCGGTGCAGGTGAAACCCACCATGTCGGAGCTCTCTATGATCATCTGGGACATGACGTGGTGGTTGGTGTAGTTGACGAACTCCCCTATGTCGTGGAGGGTGCATGCGGATGCCAGCAGGCTCCTCATCCCGTCGGACATCCCGTGGAGACCCAGTCCGCGGGTCATGTCGAATATGCGCAGACCGTTGACGCGGACGGCCTCCGCGTGCTTCCGGTCGTAGTGGCAGCGGCAGGCCAGCGCCCGGACGGATGCATCGCGTGTCTCGAACATCGTGTACCCGCGGGACAGCAGGTGGTCCGCCTGCATGCCCTGCTTCAGGCCCCTGGTGCTGATCTCCATGCGCTCGATCCCGAACAGGGTCATCAGCTCCTCGGCTATGGCGCCGCCGGCGACTATGATGTCGGCACGGCCCCTCCCCAGACCGGGGACGGAGTGCCTGCCCCTCAGGTCCCTGGAGCGGACGTCGCGCATCAGCGCGGAGAGCTCCGACCTCGTCATGTAGGACGGGTCGCCGTCGGGACGGATGGCGGCGCACATCTCCGCCAGGGCGATCAGCGTGCCCGATGAACCGACGGCCCTGGTGAAACCGAGGGAGCGTACCGCCGACGATGCGCGGTAGGACGAGACGTCCACGTTCCTCCTCATCTCGGAGTAGTCGCGGTCCGACACCGCCAGGGTGTTGTCCACCCCGAGCCCGTACGCGTACCTGACGGCACCCATGGCCAGACTGTCGATGAACAGGTTCGCCCCGCCCTCCGCCACCACCACCTCGGTGCTGCCGCCGCCTATGTCGATGAGGACGGTCCTCTCCGAGGGACCGGACGTGCCGAACACGCCCAGCGCGGTGAGCCTGGCCTCCTCGGTGCCGGGGATGACCTGGACGTCCGCCGCCCCGGAGAGCGCGGACATGAGCTCGCGGCTGTTGGAGGCCTCCCTGGCGGCGCATGTGGCGTACGCCACCACCCTGTCCGCACCCATCTCGCGGGAGATGCGTGCGAAGCGGGACACCACGAGGGCGGACTTGGATATGATCCCGGGGTCGATGGAGCCGGTGGAGTACAGGGACTGACCCAGGCGCACGGTCTCCTTGTCCTGGAAGACCGGGGTGCCGACGGACCCATCGAAGAACCTGGCCACCAGCAGGTGGATGGAGTTGGTGCCGACGTCGATGAACCCTACGGTCTCAGAACCTTCCGTCGTCATGCCATGCGCCCCTGTTGTCGATGAACCACTGCTGGGAGCGCAGGGGTGCCTCCCCCTCGGCGCGTTCCCTGCGGACGTACGTGCCGTCGGGACGGAGCTCGCGGGCCTTCACGTTGTCCGCCAGATGGACGGCGAGGATGCGGTCCCTGATGCGCTCCATCATGTCGGGGTCCAGGACGGGGAACAGCACCTCCACCCTGGCCAGCAGGTTGCGGGGCATCATGTCCGAGGAACCCATGTACATCTCGGGCCTGTCGCCGTTCCCGAAGTAGTATATGCGGGAGTGCTCCAGGAACCTGTCAACCACGCTGGTGACGCGTATGTTCTCGGACACGCCCGGGACCCCGGGCCTGAGGCAGCAGAGTCCGCGGATGTTCAGGTCCACCCTCACGCCGGCGTTGGACGCCTCGTAGAGGGACGCGATTATGTCGGAGTCGATGAGTCCGTTCGCCTTCATGGCGATGTAGCCCCTCCCGGTCCTGCGGCACACGTCGATCTCGCGCCTGATGCGGTTGATGAGCGAGCTCTTGAGGTTCAGCGGGGCCACCAGCAGGCGGTTGTACATGCGGGGTCCGAAGAAACCGGTCAGGGAGTTGAACAGCTCACCCACATCCTCGCCGATCTCCCTGTCGGCGGTGAGGAACGAGATGTCGCCGTACTGCTTGGCGGTGGACGAGTTGTAGTTGCCGGAGCTCATGTGGGTGTAGCGCACCAGCCTCTCGCCCTCCAGGCGGACGATCTGGAGCAGCTTGGAGTGCACCTTCAGGTCCACTGGGCCGTAGACCACGTGGACGCCCATCCTCTCCAGCTCCCTGGCCCAGCGGATGTTGTTCGTCTCGTCGAACTTGGCACGGAGCTCCATCAGGACGGACACGGTCTTGCCGTTCTCCCTGGCACGCATGAGCGAGCGGACCAGGGACGGGTCCTTACCGATCCTGTAGAGGCACACCTTGATGCTCTGCACGTTCGGATCCGATGCCGCGTCGTTGACCAGGCGCAGGACGGTGCCGAACGTCTCGTAGGGGTGGAACAGGATCCAGTCGCGGCGCTTTATCGCATCGAAGAGGTCGTTCCCCTCGGCGAGCTCCGGAGGGGTGTACGGTTCGAACTGGGGGTCCTTCAGCTTCGGGCGGTTGAGCCCGACTATCTGCCACAGGTCCACGAGCATGATGGCGTCGGACCTGTGGATCTGCACGGGTTCTAGGCCGAGGTTCCTGCCGAACAGCCTCACCATCTCCGGTGGCATGGTGTCCTCGACGACCATCCTGACCGGGAACCCTATGTCCCTGTCCTCTATGGACTCCTCCACGGCGAGCATGAAGTCGCAGGCCTCGTCGATGGTCACCTTGACGTCGGCGTTGCGGGTGACGCGGAAGGTGTAGGCACCCTCTATGTCCAGCCCGGGGAACAGCGCGGAGATGTTGTCCTCTATGATGTCCTCCAGCCTGACGAAGACGTCACCCGTCTCGGAGGGCAGCCTGACGAACCTGGGGAGGACGCTCAGCGGGACCTTCACCCTGGCGTAGAGCCTGTCCTTGTTGGGGTTGCTCATCCTCACGGCTATGTTGAGCGCGTTGTTGGAGATGAAGGGGAACGGGTGCGTGACGTCCAGGGCCAGCGGGGTCAGGAGGGGGTGGACCCTCTCCCTGTAGTAGGATGCGGTCCATGCCTTCTGGTCCGGGTTCAGCTCGTCCATGGTGAGGATGCGGATGCCCTCGGCCGCGAGGGCGGACTTCAGGTCCGTCCAGCACTCGCCGTAGCGGTCGACCAGCTCCTGGACGGTGCCGGAAACCCTCTCCATGAGGGCGCCGTGGCTGATCCCGGTGTAGTCCGGACCGGGGATCGGCGTCCTGGCCATGATCCCGGGGACACGGATCATGAAGAACTCGTCCATGTTCCCATAGCATATGGCCAGGAACTTGACCCTCTCGAGCACGGGGTTGGAGGGGTCCATGGCCTCCTCCAGGCAGCGCCTGTTGAACTCGAGCCAGGAGAGCTCCCTGTTGATGTAGTACCTCTCGTCGTAGAGGTCGGGCCCGTCACTCATCGTCGTCCCCGGGGCATCTCACCCTGACGGATTCGCAGTGCGCGTGGAGACCCTCCGCAGTGGAGATGGTCTCGATGGTGGGGGCGATGGCCGCGAGGCCCTGCCTGGTGAGGTACTGGACGGTGGAGGTCTTCATGAAATGGGCCACGTTGAGTCCGGACGCCGTCACGGCGTTGCCGGCGGTGGGGAGCACGTGGTTCGTACCGGAGGCGTAGTCGCCGGCGGCCACGGGGGTGTAGGGGCCTACGAAGATCGAACCGGCGTTCCTGACGAGCGACAGCGCGGCCAGGGGGTCCCTGACCTGGATCGAGAGGTGCTCGGGCGCGATGCCGTTCATCATCTCGATGGCGAGCTCGAGGTCGGTGGTGACGATGTAGCCGGAGTTCTCCAGGGCCTTCTCGATGATCTCCCTCCTGGGGGCCTCCGCGATCATGCGCTCCATCTCGGCCCACACCCTGTCGGGGAGGTCGGGGTCGCAGGTGATGAGCAGGCAGGCGGACGAGGGGTCGTGCTCGGCCTGTGCGATGAGGTCGGATGCGACGAACACGGGGTCGGCGGAGTCGTCGGCGATGATGCCGATCTCGCTGGGTCCGGCGGGGAAGTCGATCTCGACCTTGTCGCGGAGCATCATCTTGGCCGACGTGACGAACACGTTGCCGGGTCCGACGATCTTCTGGACGGGTTCGACGCTCTCCGTCCCGAGCGCCATGGCGGCTATGGCCTGCGCGCCGCCGCTCTTGTAGATCTCGTCGACACCGGCGATGTCGGCGGCGACGAGGGTGATGGGGTTGATGGGTGCGGGCGTGAAGCACACGATCTCGTCGACACCGGCCACCCTCGCGGGGATGGCGGTCATGAGGACGGTGCTGGGGTACGACGCGCGTCCACCGGGGATGTAGCATCCGACCCTCTCGAGGGGGGTGGTCTTGACGCCCAGGGTGATCCCGGGTTCGACCTCGGTGAGCCACAGTCCGGCGGGCTTCTGCATCTCGTGGAAGCGCTGGATGTTGTACGCCGCGTTCTCGAGCTCCTCCACCACCTCGGGGTCGACCTTCTCGTAGGCCTCCTCGATCTCCTCCCTGGTGACGGCTATGCCCTTGAGGTCCACCTTGTCGAACTTCTTGGCGAGCTCCCTGAGGGCGCCGTCGCCGTTCTGACGGACCATCTCGACTATGTCCCTGACGGTCTCGTTGACCTGGTCGACCTTCGATTCGCGGTTCTTGGTCCAGAACTCTTCGTTGACCTGCTTCCACATGGCCGGCATCTACGCTCACTTACGATTTATAGCATTTGGTACCGCGTGCGTCAGGGGTGCGAACCTCCCCTCATCTATTTATCCACGGTAGGCGTCGGAGGTGGGACCATGAACGTCATCATCATCGGAGCGGGGGACGTGGGGTACGTCGCCGCGGAGACAATCGCGGACGTCCACGACGTCCTCGTCATAGAGAGGGACAACGACGTCGCGGAGACCATAAAGAGCCGCCTCAACGTCTCCGTCCTCCACGAGGACGGCACCAACCCGAAGACCCTCCAGTTCGCAATGGAGACCCACAAGCCCGGGATGGTCATCTCCACCCTACCCCGTGACGACTCCAACCTGTTCGTCTGCATGATGGCGAAGCGCCTCGACCCCGACGTCAGGACCATAGCGTCCATCGCCAACCCGGACTTCATGCTGGAGCCCCGCGGGGACGGCACCGACTTCGCGGACATCCTGATCTCCCCGGAGCTCATCACGGCCGAGAAGATGTACAGGATGGCCACCAACGAGAACATGGTCGACTACGAGTACATCGGCAGCCTGGGTCTCTCCCTCGCCATATTCGCGGTGGAGAACGGGCAGGGGGTCATCGGGAAGGTCGTCATGGAGCTCCCCTCCGACGACATGTTCACCATCTTCGGGATATACCGCGACGACGAGCTGCACCTGGACGTCGACACCATGGAGATCCATGCCGGCGACAGGATCTGCGCGCTCGGGACGCTGGAGGGCGTCACCAGGCTCAACGAGATCATCGGCGTCGTCGACATAGCCAGGGAGTTCGTAATCCTCGGCGGGTCCATCGTCGGGAGGAACCTCGCCAGGTTGCTCTCCAACGACCCGAAGAAGAGGTACGTCAAGATCATCGACAGGAGTCCCGAGACGTGCAGGGAGCTCTCCAAGATCCTCACCGGGGTCGTCGTCATCAACGGGGACTTCACGGAACCGGACGTGCAGACCGCGGAGAACGTCTTCAAGGTCGACTGCACCATATCCACGTCGCGTCTGGATGACACGAACCTCCTCATGTGCATGTCCGCGCAGAAGTTCAACGCGAGGAAGATCGTGTCCAGGTACTTCAAGAAGGAGTACGAGGACATATTCACGTTCACCGGACTCGAATCCATCATCGGCTACTACAAGATCGTCTCCAACGAGATCACCAAGTGCACCATCTCGGACGAGATGGCCATCGTGAGGATGAGGTCCCACAACGAGCTGTTCTTCAACCACAGGGTGGGGCACGGCTCCAAGCTCCTCGACAGGTACTTCGGCGACATCCCCCTCCCCGAGGGCATAAGGATCGTCGCCGTGGTCCGCGACGGCGAGGTCATCTACCCGCGCCTCGACACCGTGTTCAGGGACGGCGACTCGGCCATCGTCTTCACCAACCTCACGAGGGAGGAGGACCTGGCCAGGGTGTTCGGCAAGAACATCGTAGCGGAGCTGTGATCCCATGGGGATGCTCGGGGACAGGGGTTTCGACAGGTTCGCACGCTGGAGCGGCACCACCGTCAAGATCATGGGTGCCGTCGAGGTGATCATCGCGGGGTTCCTCCTGATACCGGCCATCGCCGCCATCGTGCTGGGGGAGGATCCGACGCCCTTCCTCGTGACGGTCCCGCCCCTGTTCATCGCGGGGGCCCTGCAGTTCGTCCTCTTCCGCGAGTCCAAGGGGTTCCGCACTGTCAACGGACTGCTGATGATAGGTCTGGCCTGGCTGCTGGTGTTCGTGCTGGGCACCGTCCCCTACGTCGTGTCGGGCATGACGCCGGTGGACGCGTTCTTCGAATCCGTCAGCGGTTTCACCACCACCGGCAGCACCATCATGTCGGACATCGAGAGCTGGCCGGTGAGCCTCCTGCTGTGGAGGTCCCTGTCCCAGTGGCTCGGGGGAATAGCGGTCATCATCATCTTCATGTACATCCTGCCGGTCTTCAGCGTCGGACGCGGTTTCTTCCTGAACGAACTTGCCGGATCGGGTTCCTCCGACTACTACATGAAGATGGGCAACGCCGCCAAGTCTTTCATCATCGTCTACTGCGTGCTCACCTTCGCCAACTTCCTGCTGCTCGTCCTGTGCGGTGTGGACCTGGTCGATGCGCTCTGCCTGATGCTCACCACCATCTCCACCGGGGGCCTCATGTGCAGGAACGACAGCCTGACCAGCTTCTCCGACATCGTGCAGATAATCACGATCGTCTTCATGTTCCTCGGGGGTGTGAACTTCTACCTCCACTACAGGGCGCTCTACAGGCACAGCAAGAGGGTGTACAGGGGCAACTCCGAGTTCAAGACCCTGACGCTGTGGTTCATCACCATATCGGTCCTGGTCTACGTGATGATCGTGGCCAACATGGGGAGCTTCACGTCCCTGGACATCGGGGAGCATCTGGAGGTGTTCAAGAACTCCCTCTTCACCACCGTGTCCCTCGGGACGACGACCGGTTTCGCGGTCGAC
This sequence comes from Candidatus Methanomethylophilaceae archaeon, assembly GCA_017461225.1. Lineage (GTDB taxonomy): Archaea > Thermoplasmatota > Thermoplasmata > Methanomassiliicoccales > Methanomethylophilaceae > Methanoprimaticola. The sequence goes on along the minus strand of JAFTYV010000005.1, from coordinate 39,309 downwards.
GACTACACGCAGTACCCCGAGCAGTGCGTCATGCTGCTCATGATCGTGGCCTTCTTCGGCGCATCCTCGGGATCCACCAGCGGTGGTGTCAAGTTCGGAAGGCTCAGGATCATCTACGAGTTCCTCGCGAACTCCCTCCGCAAATCCCTGAGGCCCAACGAGGTCATGGCCGTCAAGGTCGACGGGAAGCCCGTGGACGACTCCGCGGTCATGTCCGCCCTGTCGATATTCCTGATGTACATCGTCACGATGTTCGCAGGCGCCGTGGTCCTCATGTTCTTCGGGATGGACTACGTCGACTCGTTCGGACTCACGATCTCCGCCGTGTCCAACGTCGGTATCGGTTTCGGGAACTTCGGTCCGACGGAGTCCTACGCCATCCTCGACCCCCGGATCAAGATGATCCTCTGCATACTCATGTGGCTGGGTCGTCTGGAGATCCTGGTGGCCCTGACCCTCTTCACACCCTCCTTCTGGAGGGAGGTCTGGCTCAACAGCAGGGCGAGCCGCGGGGCCAGGTCCAGGAACAGGAGGATGCGCCGCAGGCACAGGGTCTGACCGTCAACCTTAATACCTGTGAAGACGATTTCGAAAACGTGGGGCACGACCTGACACTACGGACACCTTCGCTGCTAAGAGGTTGTTCATCTCCTCGTTGAGCCGTGTCCCTCACGCGACCACTTTCGGCATTTTCGGACACCCCGTTCCAACATTCATATACACACCCCTGCCTCGTACTGTCATGGACCGCGAACCACTGGTGACCATCATAGGCGACGCAGCACGCGAGCTCCACGCATCGTTCGGATCCATGACCGGATCGGTGATATCGGGGCGCAGGATCCCCGTAGATCGCGATGTGCTGACCGGCGAGAAGCTTGACAACCTGGTGTACAGGACGATGATCCTGCCCGTGATGAGGCACATCGGCTTCGACGAGGAGTCCGGGAACTGGCCGGTCCTGGTGACGGTCGGCCTGAACGACCGTGTCGGCGGCTCCGCCCCCGGACTGCTGGAGCTCATGAGGGGGAGCGGTGCACCCCTGGGTGTGGCCACGGACGGGTTCCTGTGGATACTGGCGGGGAACGGGAGGGTCCGCTCCATAGTCGATCTCAGACCGCTGTACGAGGAGGGTTACGAGAACCTCAGGTTCGGCAGCGCCGTCCGGAGACCGAGGTCCGAGATAAGGTGGTCCTTCGAGGGGCACGGTGCGGAGACCTGATCAGAGGTCCCCTCCACGGATTATCCGGACCATCTCCGACGCCGCCGTCACATGGTCCCCGTTGAAGCGGCCACGGCGCCTGCGGGACGGGGTGTTGACGAACCATGCCGAACCGTCGCGGTCGGCCTGCAGCACGGCACCCAGCCTCACATCCCCGAACCACCATTCGAAGTAGATCTCATAGGGTTCGTCGGACTGGTGGACGAAGTTCCACCCACCAGTGTCGATGCCCGACGACTCGACGGCATCGGAGAAGGCCTCGCAGAACATGCCGGCCTCCTCTGCCAGATGGAAGGCCGTTATGCACGGGATGATGCCGCGCATGTCGGAACGCGGATCGGACAGGTCACACACCACCGGTGCGGGGCCTGCCGAAGGCCACTATGGACAGCACCTCGAGTCCGTGGTCCAACCCGCAGATCGTTTTCACGGTCTCGGAGGCCGGGACGCCGTCGGCATCGCGGAGACGGACCTGGATCCAGCAGGAGCCTATCCCGAGGTCCTGTGCGGCGAACTGCATCATGACCGTCGCTATGGAGCAGTCCTCGATCCACACATCGGACACGGCGGGATCCGCCGCGACGACGACGGCGAACGTGGCGGTCTCGAGGGCACGGGTCCCGGAGGACTTGCATCCGGCGAGTTCGCGTATCACCGCCGTGTCGGTCACGGGGTGGAGCCTCACCGGACGCAGGTTGCGGGATGTGGGGGCCAGGTCACCGACCCCCGTTATCCCTGCGATCTCGGCGTCGGACAGGGGTTCGGGGGAGAACTCCCTCACCGTCGCCCTGTCCCTCGCGAGATCTGAGAACAATCCCATCACTCCAGGTAGATGGCGGGCCTTCCGGGTGCGGCCTGCCTCGCCTTGTTCTGGGGGTCGTGGATGCCCTCCGCATCGGCGGAGTAGACCTCCACGGGGAGTCCGGTCTCGTCGGACAGGAATCCGGCGGCGGAACCGAAGAGCGTGGCCTCGTCCGTCTCGAACACGGGCACCTTGGCCTCGGGTGTCGACCTGGAGAACTCGACGGCGACCTTCTTGGCCAGCTCGGAGGCGGCCTTGCCGTTCCTCTTGATGTTCTCGTCGGACATGCACCTCTTGGTCAGGTCGGGCACGGTGAGCCTCCCCTCGCGGAGCATCTCCACGGCGTAGGACATGACGTCCCTCTTCCATTGGGCGGTGGTGTAGAGGATGAGCCTGCTGGGTTCGATCCCGGCGATCTTCCTGATCTCGGTGATGTCGGACATGACGTCGCGGATGAGGTTCTCCGCGTACTCAGCGGAGGCCGAGATCCTGGACATGTCGGGCTTGGGGAGCTGACCGGCGGAGACGAGGCCGTCGAAACCTGCCATCTCCCACAGCTCCTCGGCGGTGTGGGGCGTGATGGGCATCATCGCCTGGATCCAGATGGCGAGGGCCTCGCGGATCGCGGTCCTGTTGTCGCCTCCGCGCCTGGTGTACCACCTCATGTCGTTGAGCATGTCGAAGTACACCACGGTGGCCATGGCCCTGAGGTCGTTCCTCTCCATGGCTGTGCGGATGGACACCAGGTGGTTGTTGAACCTGGACATGAGCCAGTCGTCGATGGGTGCGGAGGGCGCGTCCGTTCCGGCGGACACGAGGTCCTCGACGGCGCCCATGATCCTGTCGACCCTCTGACGGTAGGTGGTGACGGTGTCCTCGCTCCACTCGACGTCCACGAACATGGACGCCACATGGGCGTAGTAGAGCCTCATCGCATCGACTCCGAACTTGGCCGCCGCACCGGGGATGGGCTGCGCACCGCCCTTGGACTTGGATATCTTGTCGCTGTTCTTGCCGGTGACGTACCAGTTGACGGTGATGCCCCTGGGCCACATCTCCTCGGGGAGGATCGCGATGTGGTTGAAGAGGAACACGGGGAAGTGCACGGTCATGTGCTCCTTGCCGCCGAGGTTCATGTCGAGGGGGTACCAGTAGAGGACGTCCCTCCTGATGTCCTCGACCATGTCGGACGCGATTCCGGTCTCGTCGGACACGGCCTGGGCGGAGCCCCTTCCGAGGATCACGTAGTCGAAGAAGGACTCCGTCATCTGGGACGGGGCGATCCTGCCGTCGTTTGCGTAGGGCGATATGATGTAGTAGATGGGGTAGAGCGTGGAGTCCGAGATGGCCTCGATGATCCACCTGTCGTCGAACGGGAACTCCGTACCGAGCCAGTTGCCCATCCTGACGCACGCCCTCTCCCTGAACCAGTCGAGGACCCCGTGGACGTTGTCCGCGTACTCGGCGGGGTTGATGTCCATGGTCCTGCAGTGGGCGGAGGTCCTCTCTGTGAGGTCCTTGTCGGCGTAGTTGATGAACCACTGGTCGTCGATCCTCTTGATGTGGACCCTCTGTCCGCACCTGCAGACGACCTCCTCCGTGAGATCGAAGAACACCTCGGCCTCGCCGGCGTCGATCATCGCCTGCTTCATCCTGTCCTTCGCCTCCTCGACGCGCATTCCGGCGAACTCGCCGCAGACGGGCTTCATCCTGCCGGTGTGGTGACCGTCCTTGTACACCTGCTTCTTGGCGTCGACGAGCTTGGGGTCCCCGGGCTGGGTGATGCCCATGCGGTCGATGATGTCCTTAGCGGGGAAGTCGCCGTAGCCCTTCATCTCTATGATGGAGATCGGGACGACGCTGTCGATGAGCTCCCTGGTGAGCCCGTACTCGGACTCCATGCGGGGATCGGCCTTGACCGCCTCCAGAGAGATCCAGTCGTCGGGCGCGTCGGACGGGACGGACGTGACCAGTCCGGTTCCGACGTCGGGGTCGCAGAACGATGCGGGGAACACGGGGATCTCGCGGTGGATCATGGGTGCCTCGCACATCCATCCGATCATGTCCCTGCCGGGGATGGATCCGACGATCTCCACTCCGTCCTTCTGGAGCTGGAGCTTCTCGGCCGCCTGGGGGGACACGATCCACGTCTCCCCGTCCTTGGTGACCCTCCTGTACTCGACCTCGGGGTTGATCCAGAAGCAGACCTGCCCGTACACGGTCTCGGGCCTGAGGGTCGCCGCGATGAGGAACTCGTCCCCGTGCCTGAACTTGAGGAGGGTGTACTCCTGCGTCTCGGCCCTGCCCCCCTTGGAGAGGTCCGTCTCGGAGGGATCGACCGCGACGGGACCGCAACCGGGACAGACGGATGCGTAGTAGGGCTTCTGGATGAGGAGGCCCGCCTCCCTGAGCTTCCTGAACTGCCACTGGATGAACTTGCCGTAGTCCTCGTAGAGGGTGCACGTGAACCTCCTCCAGTCGGCGAGGAAACCGAATCTCTTCCAGTACTCGTTCTGATAGACGCCGTTGAAGAACTCGACGACGGACATGGGGTCCCTGAGCTCGGAGAGCCTCTCCTCGGGACATCCGTTCCTGACGAGGTAGTCTATGGTCTTCTCATCACCGCTGGCGATCTTCTTGGCGAGGCTTATGCCGCCGTTACCGGTGGCATGGGTGCCCACGGGGAAGAGGACGTTGTACCCCGTCATGCGCTTGTACCTTCCGATCGCATCCACGTACGTGTATCCCCTGAGGTGTCCGACGTGGAGGTACCCGGTGACCCCGGGGTATGCGAAAATCGACATGAACTTGGGTTTGCCCTCGTCCCTCTCTGCCCTGTTGAGACCAGCGTCGAGCCATCTTGCCTGCCACTTGGCCTCCATCTTCCCGTAATCGAATGCCATAGAGATCCCTTATAATAGGTAAATAGAAGCGTGTATATAGGAACAAATTAAATAGTTTCCAGTTGATGGGAGGAGTGCTGGGTGACCCGTATCACCCGGATGTTTCCGCGATGCGGAGGTGGTTTTCCTCCGTGTCCGACCGTTGTCTTACGGTTGTCCGACAAGCTTTTTATACCTGGAGGACAATGTCTTACGTAGCAAGCATTGGAAGGGATGGGACTCTACTAAACTTGCGACAAAGGAAGGATGAAAATGGCTGACGACGGAACCAAGGTCACTATCAGGATGGGACCTGAGGAAATCCAGGCAATGGAGGACTTCATGGGTGACCACAACTTCGGAAGCAGATCTGATTTCATCCGCGAGGCCATCAGCACCTACATCGAGTCCAAGAGGAACGGTGCAGGCAAGATGGAGGACGGGGGCATCTTCGTTCGCTTCAGCGATCTGCAGATGGATGCCCTCGGAAACCTCGTGAAGTCGGGACTCTGTCTCGACGAAGAGGAGTTCGTCCGCAGATGCGTCCTGGAGAGGATAATCACCAAGACCATCGAGGAGGAGGCGTTCGAGAACGCCTTCAGGGCGGCTCAGAGAAACGCCGTACTCAAGTGATGAAGGGATGGGACGGTGTGTCTGACAGGGATGGGATGGCTTCGGCCAAGCTGTCGGACACACATGCACGATTCACTTGTGGTCCAAACATCTTAAAGCCACAACAAAGGGGATGCACGCATGGTGTACAACAGCACAGACATCGAAATCAGTACCGAGCCGCGTATCGCGGTCGTCGGAGTGGGCGGAGCAGGTTGCAACGTCGTCACCGGATTCTTCGAGTCCATGTGCTCCGTCGACACCATCGCCATCAACACCGACAAGGACGCACTCCATGCGGCCTCCGCAGATGAGAAGATCTACATCTGCAAGGAGGTCCTCAAGGGCGAGGGAGCCCATGGAGACGCCGCGCTCGGAAAGAAGTGTGCAGACATCCACAAGGAGGAGATCAGGGACGCTCTCGCCGGACACGACTTCGTGTTCGTCGTCGCCGGACTCGGCGGCGGAACCGGAACCGGTGCGGCTTCTGTCGTCATCGAGGCGGCGCAGTCCCAGAACATCCTCACATTCGCGGTCTGCATCGCACCCTTCTCCTTCGAGGGATCCAGGGTCGAGACCGCCAGGAACGGATACGCACACATCAGGGCGGTCTGTCCCCACACCGTACTCGTCGAGAACGACCTCGTCCTCGAGCACATGTCCGACCTCACCATGAACGCCGCGTTCAACGAGGTCAACAGGAGCATCAGGAAGCATGTCATGGACTGCGTGAGGATGGTCGAGGAGACATACACGGACGAACTCATGAAGCCCAGGAGCGTCGAGGAACAGGAGGTCTCCGGAGACACCTTCCCGCTCAAGCAGCTCATGAGCGCCTGATCACACATCACGATTTTCTCCCCCCGCAGAGGGGCGCCGCCCCTCTGCACCCCCACGGACCGAGATGGTCCGAAATCCTCCTTCCGTGGACCGCGATGGAGCGGTCCACGGGTACCTTCTCTATCCATGATATCTGTCCGACACCGTGTCGGACACATCCGTTGACCCACAATGGACCGTTTTCTCAAAAAATGATGGAAAAGGGGGTGCGACCCCCTTGGTTTCACTGGAGGGACGAGAATCCCATCTCGAAGGCCCTTATGTTGAGGTCCCTGAACTTCTCGGGGACCTGTGACACGAGGGCATCGAGGAGGACGTCCTTGGGGATAGGGAATCCCTTCATGGCGGCGACGGCACCGATCATCACGGCATTGGCCGCAACGGCCTTCCCGGCCTCGATGGCGATCTTCGTGGCATCGATCGTGACCACGTTGCCGTTGACCCTTTTCACGGAGTCGACGAGTCCGCCGACATCGGGGTACTCCTCGAATCCTGCGGCGACCATGGACGGCAGGACCGGATCCAGGTTCATCAGGACCACGGTGTCGCTGTTGCCGAGGTGGATGTTCCTGCAGGTCTCCGCAGGCTCGAACCCCATGATCATGTCGGCGGAGCCGACGGCCTCCAGCGGACTGATGACGTCGTCACCGAAGCGGAGGGTGGAGAGGACGCTTCCTCCCCTCTGGGCCATGCCGTGGACCTCGCTCATCGCAACCCTGTATCCCATGTTCATCGCGGCGTTTCCGAGGACCATGGATGCCAGGAGGACACCCTGTCCCCCGACTCCGACGATCTGAACCGTGTACTTCATCTCCTCACCTCTATGGCTTCCCTGGGGCACACGCTCGCACACATGCGGCACCCTATGCACTGGGTCTCATCGACCTCTATCCTGTCCTCCCTCTTGACGAGCGCGGGGCAGGCGATGTTCTTGACGCATGCGGAGCACTGGATGCACCTGTCCTGATCGACGACACAGACCTTGGGCTCGAGCATCTTGCGCTTCTTGAGCTCCAGGGGGCAGGGGCACTCGGATATGACCACTGCGACACCGTCGAAGTCGACCGCGTCCCTCATGACCTTGGTGGCCGCCTTGACGTCGTAGGGATTGACTTTCTCCACGAACCTCACCCCTATGCCGCGGACGAGCTTCTCGATGTCTATGGATTCGGTGGTGATGCCTCCGAACTCCCTCCCCGTACCGGGGTTGGGCTGGTGTCCGGTCATGGCGGTGGTGCGGTTGTCCAGGATGACCATGACGATCCTGTGGTCGTTGAACAGCGCGTTGACGAGAGGGGGGACACCGGCATGGAAGAACGTGGAGTCGCCCATGAACGCGATGGCCTTCTGGTCGGTGGATGCCGCGAAACCTCCGGCGGCACCGGCGCCGCCGCCCATGCAGATGATGAAGTCGGCGGTCTGGAACGGGGGCTGGACACCCAGGGTGTAGCAGCCGATGTCCGAGCAGTACACGACGTCCCTGCTGCCGACGGCCCTCTTGGTGGCCGCGTAGAGTCCCCTGTGGGGGCAACCGGCGCAGAGTGTCGGGGGCCTGCTGGGCAGCTTGACCTCGCTCCTGGGCAGGGGCTCCCTGAACTCCTGGACGGAGACGAGATCCCTGATCGCCGTGAGCGTGTCGGGCGAGAACTCCCATGCCCTGGGCAGGTGTCCGCTCCTCTTCCCGTATACGGGGACGTCCAGGCCGTTCTGGGCGCAGATCCTGAGGACCTGGTCCTCGAGGAAGGGCTCGAGCTCCTCCACGACGATCACGTACCTCTTGCCCCTGATGAACTCTGCGAGCCTTTTCTCGGGGAGGGGGTTGGTGAATCCGAGCTTGAAGACGGAGGCGCCGCTGGTGAACTCGCGGACGTATGTGTAGGACACTCCGGAGGTGATGATCCCGATGTCACCGGAACCCTCGACGAAGTTGAGGGGTGACTCCTCGGACATCTCCGCCGCCTTGGCGTAGAGGTTCAGGAGCCTGTTCCTGTTGACCTTCGCATGCGCGGGGATGTTGACGAACCTGACGACGTCCCTGTCGAAGTGCCCCTTGGTCACGGGCTCGGACCTTTCGGAGAACTCCACCACGCCGCGGGCGTGGTTGACCCTGGTGGTGGTCCTGTACAGGAGGGGGAGCGTCAGCTCCTCCGAAACCCTGTACGCTTCAGCGACCATGTCCTTGGCCTCCTGGGGGGTCGAGGGCTCCATCATGGGGATCAGGGCAAGCGTGGAGTAGTAGCGGTTGTCCTGCTCGTTCTGGGAGCTGTGCGCGGACGGGTCGTCCGCGGAGAGTATGAGCATGCCCCCGCGGACCCCCGCGTACGAGAGGGTCATGAGGGGGTCGGATGCGACGTTGAGTCCGACGTGCTTCATGAACGCGAAGGACCTGACCCCCGAGGATGCCGCCGCTGCGGAGACCTCGAGCGCCACCTTCTCGTTGGTGGAGAATTCGAAATACATGCCTGCATCCCCGGAGATCTTCTCGAGGATGTTTCCGATCTCGGACGATGGCGTTCCGGGGTACGTGGACGCGAAACCGGTCCCCGCCTCTATGAGTCCCCTCACGATGGCCTCGTTGCCGAGCAGGAGCTGTCTGCCCCCGTCAGAGAGTAGGTTGGACATTTTGAAACCTCAACGGGTACCGTATCCGGACGTATCTATTAATAGATGCCACGGCCACCCGATACACTAATAACCAGCAACCCTTTGCACCTGTTGGGCCGGGGTTGCCGAGTCGGAAAAGGCGCAGGATTTAGGATCCTGTCTTTAGTAGTTCAAGGGTTCAAATCCCTTCCCCGGCACCATGTCTATTCTGACGTACGCGGTCCGATGTGTCGGATCGCCGGTCGCATGTCGCGACGATGCCTGGATTCCGATGTGTTTGGAAGACAAGGACGGGCGGTACCGTGACCGCCCGTGTGAAAAATGATGGTGGCCCGGGGACGCGCCCCGGGATACCGTTTCAGACGAGTCCGTGGAACTCGCGGGTGCTCCTGACGCCGACCTCGCCGGACCTGGCGACCCTGATGGATGCGACCGCGATCTCGGCGCCCTGCACGGTGGTCATGAACGGGATCTCCAGCTCCACCGCGAGCCTGCGCATGGTGTAACCGTCGCGGATCGCACCGGACTTGAGCGAGGGGGTGTTGATGATCAGGTTGATCTTGCCGTCCCTCATGAGTCCGATGGCGTTGGGCTTCTGGTTCTCGTCGATCTTGAACACGGTGGTGGTCTCGATGCCGTTCTCCCTGAGGTACGTGGAGGTACCCTTGGTGGCGTAGATGGTGAATCCCATCTCCTTGAGCGCCCTGGCGGGACCGAGGATCCTGGGCTTGTCCGCATCGTTGACGGTGATGTACACGCCGCCCTCGGTGGGGAGCTTGTTGCCGGCCGCGATCAGGGCCTTGTAGCAGGCCTTGTCGAAGTCCTCGTCGATTCCCATGACCTCTCCCGTGGACTTCATCTCGGGTGTGAGGATGGAGTCGACTCCGGGGAGCTTGAGGAAGGGGAAGACGGACGCCTTGATGGCGTAGTGGTCGATGGGCCTGTATCCCTTGAGGCCGAACTCCTTCAGGGTCCTGCCGAGCATGATCTTGGTACCGACCTTGGCCAGCTGGACACCGGTGGCCTTCGAGATGAAGGGGACCGTCCTGGACGCCCTGGGGTTGGCCTCGATCATGTAGATCTGGCCGTCCTTGACCGCGAGCTGGAGGTTCATGAGACCGTGGATGTCGAGGGCCAGTGCGACCCTGGTGGTGATGTCCACGACCTGGTCGATGATCTCCTTGCCCAGGGTGAAGGGCGGGAGGACCATGGTCGCATCACCGGAGTGGCATCCGGCGTACTCGACGTGCTCCATGATGCCTCCGACGTAGACGTCGGTGCCGTCGCACACGGCGTCGATGTCGAGCTCGACGGCCTCTGTGAGGTACTTGTCGATGAGGATGGGGTGGTTCCTGGACACCTTGACGGCCGTCTCGACGTAGGTCCTGAGCTCGTCGGTGGAGTAGACGATCTCCATCGCCCTTCCGCCGAGGACGTACGAGGGCCTGACGAGGACGGGGTAGCCGATGTCCTCGGCGATGTCCCTGGCCTCCTCGAATGAGTACCCGGTTCCGGACCTGGGCTGCTGTATGCCAAGGTCGTCCATGAGCTTGGAGAACCTGCGCCTGTCCTCGGCCACGTCCATCTTGTCGGGACTGGTTCCGAGGACCCTGGTCTTGGTGCCCTCGAGGGCCTTCTCCAGGTCCACCGCGAGGTTGACGGAGGTCTGTCCGCCGTACTGGACGATGACGCCGTCCGCGTCCTCGGCCTCGATGACGTTCAGCACGTCCTCGAGGAGGAGGGGCTCGAAGTAGAGCCTGTCCGAGATGTCGTAGTCGGTGGAGACGGTCTCGGGGTTGTTGTTGACGATGATGGCATCGACACCCTCCTCCTGGAGGGCCATGACGCCGTGGACGCAGCAGTAGTCGAACTCGATTCCCTGTCCGATCCTGATGGGTCCGCCTCCGACGATGAGGACCTTCTTCCTGTCCTCGACGGGGACGACCTCGGTCGAGCGCCCGTAGGTGGAGTAGAAGTAGGGGGTCTCCGCGGCGAACTCGCCGGCACAGGTGTCGACCATCTTGTAGACGGGGACGATGCCCTCCGCCTTCCTGGTGGCACGGATCTCCGCGGGGGTGCCTCCCGCGATCTCGGCGATTGCCTCGTCGCAGAATCCCATGGTCTTGGCCTCCCTGAGGACCTCGGCGGTGAGTCCGGATGCGATCCTCTGCTCCATGTCCACGATGTTCCTGAGCTTCTGCACGAAGAAGGTGTCCCACTGGGCCGCCTCGGCGACCTCCTTCACGGACCATCCCCTCCTGAGGGCCTCGGCCATCACGAAGATGCGCCTGTCGGTGGCGTTCTGGAGCTCGGTCATGATCTCATCGTCGGCGATGTCGGACCTGTCGAGTCCCCTGACGCCGATCTCAAGGGACCTCATGCCCTTCAGGAGGGCCTCCTCGAAGGTCCTTCCGATGGCCATGACCTCGCCGGTGGACTTCATCTGGGTTCCGAGGTGGCGGTCCACGGTGCGGAACTTGTCGAAGGGCCAGCGCGGGATCTTGATGACGACGTAGTCGATGGTGGGCTCGAAGGATGCGAAGGTCGTGCCGGTGATCCTGTTGGGGATCTCGTCGAGCGTGTAGCCGACGGCGATCTTCGTCGAGACCCTGGCGATGGGGTAGCCGGTCGCCTTGGATGCGAGTGCGGAGGAACGGGACACACGGGGGTTGACCTCGATGAGCCTGTAGTCCCCGTTCTCGGGGTTGAATGCGAACTGGACGTTGCAGCCGCCCTCGATACCGAGGGCGCGGATGACCTTGAGCGCGGCGGTCTTGAGGCGGATGTGGTCCGCGTCGGACAGGGTGAGGCAGGGTGCGCACACTATGCTCTCACCGGTGTGGATACCCATGGCGTCGAGGTTCTCCATGTTGCATATGAGGATGCAGTTGTCGTTGGAGTCCCTCATGACCTCGTACTCGTACTCCTTCCATCCGAGGACGCTCTCCTCGATGAGGACCTGGTGGATACGGGAGTACGCGAGTCCGCGGGCGCAGATCTCCTCGAGCTCCGCCTCGTCGTAGGCGATTCCGCCCCCGGTTCCGCCCAGGGTGTACGCGGGCCTGATGAGGACGGGGTACCTCCCGATGATCTCCACGGCCTGCTTGGCCTCCTCGATGCTGTTGACGCTCCTGGAGATGGGGACGGGCTCGCCGATCCTCTCCATGGTCTCCTTGAATAGCTCCCTGTCCTCGGACATGGCGATCGCGTCGGGCTGCGTTCCGACGAGTGCGGCGCCGAGCCTATCCAACTCGCCGGAGTCGGCGAGTTCGGAGCATATGTTGAGGGCGGTCTGACCGCCCATTCCGGAGAGGACGCCGTCGACGCCCTCCTTCTCGATGATCTTGGCGACGTTCTCCGCGAGCAGGGGCTCGATGTACACGCTGTCGGCGGTGTCGGAGTCGGTCTGGATGGTCGCGGGATTGGAGTTGACGAGGACGGTGCTGTAGCCCTCCTCCCTGAGGGAGCGGCACGCCTGCGTACCGGAGAAGTCGAACTCGGCTGCCTGTCCGATGACGATCGGACCGGACCCTATGACCATCAGTTTCTTGTAATCCTTCCTCAAAATCTCCCCTCCTCGATCATCCTGGCGAATCTGTCGTAAATCTGGGAACCGTCCCAGGGGCCGGGTGCCGCCTCGGGGTGGTACTGCACGGTGAGGATGGGTAGGGACCCGTGGTGCGTGCCCTCGATGGTGCCGTCGTTGACGTTGACCTGGTCAGCGACCAGGCCGGTGCCGTCCAGGCTGCCCTCCTCGACGGTGAAGCAGTGGTTCTGCGTGGTGATGTGCACACGGCCGTCGTACTTCACGGGCTGGCTGGCCCCGTTGTGTCCGAACCTGAGCTTGCGTACGGATCCGCCCATTGCGAGGACCGTGGCGAGTCCGCCGAACCCTATGCCGAAGACGGGCATCCCGCCCTTCGCGAGTGTGGACACCGTCGCGACGACGGTGGATCCGATCTCGGGGTTCGCGGGGTTGCCGGGTCCGTCGGAGACCACGATGCCGTCGACCCCGTATCCGCGGATGACGTCCGCGGGGGTGTCGTAGGGGAACCTGACCACGTCGAACCTCTCGGAGAGGGTTCTGACGAGCCATCCCTTCGCACCGCAGTCGATGATGCCCACGGTGACGTCCTTTCCGGAACGGATCTCCTCGACCGATCCGCAGGTGACCTCGGAGACCAGGTTGGTCTCGCAGGGGAACTCCATGCCCCTGAGGTCCGCGACGACCTTCTCCAGATCGGCGTCCTCTCCGACGATGGCGCCCCTCATCGTCCCCGTGGAGCGTATCCTGAGGACGATCTCACGCGTGTCTATTCCTGAGATGCCGGGCGTGCCCTTGACCTTGAGGAACTCGTCGATGGTCCTGCCGTCGTACATGGGCGAGGGGTCCTTGCAGTACTCCCTGACCACGATACCGCGGGCGTGGACCTCGCGCTCGTCGAAGTACTCCTCGGCGACCCCGTAGTTGCCGATCAGGGGATAGGTCATGACGACTATCTGACCCCTGCATGCGGGATCGACCAGTGTCTCCTGGTACCCGCTCATTCCAGTTGCGAAAACTACTTCCCCGACCGTACCGGATTCAGATCCGAACAGCTCTCCTTCATATTTGGTCCCGTCCTCCAGGACCAGGTATCCGCGTGCCATCGGGGAATTATCACATTCCAGTACCGTATATAAGACCTCGCCAATATATCTGACAAGGACGAAACAGAGTTGTCGGATTACGGACAAACGAACCCTTTTCTGACTGCTATACGGAACGTAATAAAGGTTCTATAAGGGGGAGCCCATGGGCCGGTCATGCGCATACTGAACGAGGAGGCCTCCGCCGGCCGCATGAGGATTCAGGTCGAGACCGACGAGGACATCTGGCACCTGTACAACGTGGTGGAGGAGGGCGACCTCGTCACCGCGTCCACCACCAGACGCGAGGAGAAGTCCGCGGACAAGCTCAGGGCCGAGAGGGCCGAGAAGAGGAGGATGACCCTGGGTGTGAGGGTGGAGAAGATCGAGTTCTCGGAGGACGACCTGAGGCTGAAGCTCCTCGGGACCATCGAGACCGGCCCCCAGGACATCGGACAGCACCACACGCTCATATTCGAGAACGGCGACTCCATGGACATCGAGAAGCGCCGCTGGAGGGACACGCAGGTCGAGAGGCTCAGGAGGGCCGTGAACGACTCGAAGAAGCCGCGCATCGTGTTCGTCTCGCTGGACCAGGACGACGCCACCGTGGCCGTCCTCAGGCAGTTCGGACTCAAGGAGGTCACCACCGTCCGCTCCGGCAGGTCCGGGAAGCAGTACAGCGAGAAGCCCCAGGCCGACGGCTACCATGCGGAGATCTGCGCCAAACTGATCCCGCTCATGGAACCCAACATGCCGCTCGTCCTCCTCGGACCCGGTTTCGAGAAGGAGACCCTCGCCGAGGACCTGAAGAGGATGGAACCGGAGACCTTCAAGAGGATACACGTGTACCACACCGGGCAGTGCGGGATGGTCGGCATCAACGAGCTCATGAAGGCCGGCATGGGTGCGGACGTCCTGAGGGAGTCCGCCGTCGGCGTCGAGCTCGAGGCCGTGGAGGAGCTCATGACCGAGATAGCCAGGAACGGACTGGGGACCTACGGTCCGCAGCAGGTCATGGACGCGGCCCTCGCGGGTGCCGTCGAGAAGCTCCTGGTTCTGGATTCTAAGGTCAGGGAGCAGGATCTGGACGACATCGTCCGCGCCGTGGAGGCGCAGAAGGGCACGGTGGTCGTCGTGTCCGGTCAGCACGACGGTGGCAGGGAGCTCGCGGCGCTCGGGGGCATGGGTGCAATCCTGAGGTACAAGGTGGCCGAGTGAACGTTTTCCCATGGAACACACGTGTTAACACCCCTTCGTGGTTCCTGTATTAAATACGGATAAGCCATTACGAAATCCGCACTCGAACATCCGAAATTCACACGAATCAGCGGAGCGTAGGGAAGGGAAATACAAATGAAGAGCAAGAACGAGGTTACCGGTTGCCTTGACAGGCCCGTCTGCATCTGCGACACCACACTCAGGAACGGCGAGCAGGCCGCCGGGGTCATCTTTTCGAACATCGAGAAGTACAGGATAGCACAGCTCCTGGACGAGGCGAGGATACCGCAGATCCAGGCCGGTATCCCCGGCCTCAGCACCGAGGACAAGAAGGCCGTCAGGCACATCGCACGCATGGGCCTGGACGCATCCGTGATGTCCTGGAACAGGGCGGACATCAACGACATCAACGCAAGCATAGAGTGCGAGGTCGACTCCGTCGCGATCTCGATAGGCGTCTCCGACGCGCAGATCGCGAACGTCTACAGGAAGGACCACGAGTGGATCGTCGACAAGATCTACGAGACCGTCAGCTATGCGTCCGACCACGGACTCTACATCTCATGTCTCGCCGAGGATGCCCCCAACGCGGACCTCGGGTTCCTCCTGGACTTCGCCAAGTGCGCTAGGGAGGCGGGTGCGGACCGCATCGGTTACGTCGACACCATCGGCTGCGAGGACCCCTTCACATGCTACGAGAGGCTCAAGACGCTCGGACAGATCGTCAGGATGGATTACGAGGTCGTCTCCAGCAACGACCTCGGGATGGCCACCGCGCACACCGTCGCCGGACTCAAGGCGGGCGCCAGGTTCGCCAGCGTCTCCTCCATGGGCATCGGACCCAAGGCCGGTGTGGCACCCCTCGAGGAGGTCGTGATGGCCGCCGGACACACCCTCGGACTCGACAGCGGTATCGACTGCACCAGGTTCATGGAGATCGGCGACGCGGTCGCACTGGCCTCCGGGCGCCCCGTGCCCGTCGCCAAGCCCGTCATCGGATCCTACGTCTACATGCAGGAGTCCGGTGTCGCCGTCGACGGCGTCGTGAAGGACGAGAACGGGGAGGCGTTCGACCCCGCCGAGGTTGGAGCCGTCAGGACCGTCCTCGTCGGTAAGCACTCCAGCAGGAACACCATCATCTCCGAGATCGCCCAGATGGGCATCGAGCTCAGCAGGGAGGATGCGGACGCCCTCCTCGACATGGTCAGGAAGGCCACCATCCAGATGCACCGCAGCGTCAGCCCCAAGGAGCTCTTCCTGCTCTACGAGGACCTGATGTCCGGGAACGACGTGTTCGACGAGGGCGCTGTCGCGGTTGCGCCCGCACCCGCAGCGGCCGTACCCGAACCCGTCCAGGAGAACGCCGGCAACCCCCAGTGACCGGTCAATTACCCGCCGGGTGACCGGCGGGTCCAAACACCGTTACCGCCACTTTTCAAATTCTCCGAAGAGTCCGTTATAACCTCGGCGGACGATGGTCGCGGCATGACAGCACAGATCGTGACCGAGAGGATTCTCGAGGAACGCCACGTGGTCGGGATAATCATGTACCTCCACATGTTCGGCCCGCGTTCCCGCAGCGAGATCTACAAGGCGGTGTCCACGAACCCGCACATGCCGCGCAAGCTCGACATGCTGGAGGAGCGCGGACTGGTGAAGACCGGGGACATGGTGGAGGGCGGCAGGAGCAGGCCGGTGAGGCTGACGCATCTCGGCAAGATCTACGCCGAGGCCCTCTGCAGTCTGGAGGAGAGGTCCGGAGGGGACCTCGACAGGTACCGCATGCAGACCGTGAGGGACATGGTCTCCGAGATGGAGAGACGGTACCCAGGGGAACGGGACGGGTGTCAGAGGTAAGGGAGGCAGAGCTCCCTGAGGCTCTGTGCGACACGGGTCATCCCGTGGTGCTCCGCCAACGGGACGTAGCGGTGGTACGTGTCCTGGGCCTTCTTCACGCGCTTGTTCGGCGACTTGTGGGAGATGGTGCTCATGTTGTGCAGCCTGTCCGCGAGTTTCAATGTGATCGCACGCGGTTCGTTCTCCGACATCCCGACGAGTTTGAGGTAGGGGTCGGAACCGTCCTCGGGCTTGGTGACCGCGTCCACCATGTAGGCGACGGATGCCCCGAACATGCGGGACACGTCGCGAACGGTGGCATCGGTGTCCTCGACCACATCGTGGAGGAGTCCCGAGACGACGGTGTCGCAGTCGGCACCGAGGTCCATCAGGATCAGTGCGACGGTCATCGGATGCGTTATGTACGGCTCACCCGAGCTGCGCGTCTGCCCGGCGTGCTTGGATTCGGCGTAGTCCATGGCCTGGACCACCCTTGCGAGTCCTGCTTCCCCGAACGGGGCGGCACGCTCCGCGATGAGTCCGCGGAGTCCGATGACATCCATTCCCTCGTACATGGGTGATGGGAACGGGACGGGGTAGATAACGGTTGTCAACGGTTCCTGCGGCTGTAGACGGACCTCTCCCCTCCGTTCCTGCCGCTGTAGCCGTCCTCGCTGTATATGCTGATGGGCCCGGACATCCTCTCCACCAGCATGCGGAGGCGCTCGGCATCCGGATGCCCGTGCTCGGACGCGGCGGTGAACCATCTGCGGGCGAGGTCGTTGTCGGACGCTACGCCCCAGCGCCCCTCGGAGTACATGAGCCCGAGGGAGTGCATGGCCTCCGGTTCCCCCATGGCCGCCGCCTCCTCCATGAAGGGCAGGGCCATCCAGCGGCGTCCGGGGACGGTCATCAGCGCGGAACCCGTCGAGAGGAGCGCCCCTGCGGCATCCCGGCCGGATGCGACCGGGAACCCCTCCGGGAGGGTCACCGGATCGTCCGGGTGGACGGTGCTGTGGACCACGGCGGCCACCAGCAGGAGCGACAGCGCGGTGCTGTCCATGCCCTCCGAGACGGCGGTGGCCGAACGTGCCAGAAGGGATGCGGCACGGTGGTCCGGATCGCCGGCGGGGACGTCCCTGTCGGCGTAGGTGAACGGGAGGCCGGCGAGGGTGCCGTCCGCATCGACCGCGGAACGGCACACAAGGGCCTCCAGGTCCTCGGCCTCGAGGAACCCGAGCCTGACGACCGTATCGTCCATGTGGGATGTACCTCAGTCGTACTTCCTGTTGTCCGTGACGTGCTTGGCCTTGCCCTCGAACCTCTCGAGGGTGCCGGGGAGGACCAACCTGACATCCGCCTTGATGTTGAGGACGTCCTTCAGCCTGGAGGACAGGAGGTTGGTCATCCTGCCGTGCTCCACGGTGTCCTCCGAGAGGGAGTCCTCGTTGAGCTCGACCTCCACGACCATCCTGTCCATGTAGTTGTCGTTGCTGAGCGTGATGTGGTAGAAGGGCGAGAGGAACGGCATCTCACCGATGACGCTCTCGATCTGGGAGGGGAACACGTTGACGCCGCGGACGACCAGCTTGTCGTCGGTCCTCCCGGACAGCCTCATCAGCCTGGGGTGCGTCCTTCCGCAGGGGCAGGGAGACCAGTCGAGGGAGGAGATGTCCCCGATCCTGTACCTGATGAGCGGGAAGGCCTCCTTCTTGAGCATGGTCACGACGACCTCTCCCCTCTGACCGTCGGCGCAGGGCTCCCCGTTCTCGTCGAGGATCTCCATGTAGCAGAGGTCGGCCCAGATGTGGAGTCCGTTCTGCTCATGGCACTCGAGGAACATGGGGCCGTAGAACTCGCTGGCACCGTAGCAGTTGTGGACGCGGATGCCGGTGCGCTCCTGGAGCTTCGCCCTCATGGACTCGGACCAGGGCTCGCCGCCGGCGATGGCGTATCTGAGCTTGGTGTCCCTGCGGATATCGATGCCCATGTGGTCGCATGTGTCGGCGATGTGGAACATGTACGAGGGGGTTCCGGCGATGGTGGTCACCGGGAGGTCCTGCATGAGCTGGATCTGCCTGGAGGTGTTGCCCGTACCCGTGGGCAGCGTCGTGGCTCCGATCCTCTCGGCACCGTAGTGGACCCCGAGGCCGCCCGTGAACAGTCCGTAACCGTGGCTGTTCTGGAGGACGTCCTTGTTGGTCATACCGAACGAGGTCATGCCGCGTGCGAGGGCCTCGGTCCAGTTGTCCATGTCGCCGCGTGTGTATCCGACGACGGTCGGCTTGCCGGTGGTTCCCGAGGAGACGTGTATCCTGACGATGTCGTCGTACGGGACCACGAAGAGTCCGTCCGGGTAGTTGTCGCGGAGGTCGGACTTGGTCATGAACGGGACCTTCCTGAACGCCTCGAAGCTGTCTATGTCCTCCGGGGTGAGTCCGGCCGCCTCCATCCTGTCGTGGAAGAAGCGGGACTTCCCGTACATCTCCGCCACCTTCTCCCTCAGGAGTCTCAGCTGCAGTCCCTCCAGCTCCTCGCGGGGCATGGTCTCGATTTCCTCGTTCCAGTACACCATCGGCAACACCATTGACATGTGCTATCAAATAGCACGGTTTGACTGGTGTTATAATCGGAGGTTATATAATGGTAGTGGAGGCAGTGACCATCCACGGGAAGGACGGGTACGATGGGAGCCAACACTGCGAACTACATCACGATAGCCAGGATGCTCCTGACACCGACGATGCTCCTGGTGGAACCCCTGTCCCCGACCTTCATGGCGATATACGTGCTGTGCGGGCTGGGCGACATCGTCGACGGCGCCGTCGCCCGCCGCACCGGGACGACCAGCCGCCTCGGCTCCGTCCTGGACAGTCTGGCCGACTTCGTCTTCTGCGTGGTCATAATGTTCATCCTGCTGCGCATCCTCTGGGGCTCGATCCCCCCGTGGCTCGGATTCTACGCCCTCTCCACCGTCGTGATCAGGTTCGTCACATCAGGGATCATCCTGCTGAGGTTCGGGGTCGTCGGCGGACTGCACACCTATCTGAACAAGGTGACCGGACTGGTCGTGTTCCTCACCCCCCTGATCCTCACGGCACCCGACCAGGTCCTGATGGTCTTCATAGCCTCCACCATAGCCCTGGTGTCGGCGGCAGAAGGCTTCGCCATCTCCGTCATCGCCAGGGAGTACGACCCGGACCTGCCGTCCATCGTCCACCTGCTGTCCGGACGCGGATGCGGCACGGCCTGAGCCCGGCAACCTTAGAAATACGTCGGGGGCGATGGGGGACGCATGTCCGAGACGGTGACCGTCACCCAGCTGAACACACGTGTGAGGGAGCACCTCAACCAGTCCCCCGGTCTGAGGGACATCTGGGTCAGCGGCGAGATCTCGAACCTCAAGAGGTACACCTCCGGGCACTACTACTTCACGCTGAAGGACCAGGGCAGCGAGATCCGCGGCGTCATGTTCTCCGGATCCAGGTCGAGGATCGACTTCGAACCCGTGGACAACATGAAGATCCTCGCGTTCGGTCGCGTGGACCTCTACGTCCAGCGCGGTTCGTACCAGTTCATAGTCGAGACGATGAGGAGGTCCGGTGTCGGCGACCTGTACATGGAGTTCGAGAGGCTCAAGGCCAGGCTGCAGGCGGAAGGGCTGTTCGACCCCGCGCGCAAGCGTCCGCTCCCCAGGTACCCCAGGACCATCGGCGTCGTCACATCCCCCACGGGTGCGGTCATCCACGACATCATAACCACCTCCGCGTCGAGGTTCCCCGCGGACATCGTCCTGGCGCCGGCCAAGGTGCAGGGCGAGGGCGCCGCGGAGTCCATAGTCGCGGGCATCGAGCTCCTGAACAGGCACGGTGTGGACGTCATCATAGTCGGCAGGGGAGGCGGGTCGATAGAGGACCTCTGGGCGTTCAACGAGGAACCGGTCGCACGCGCCATAGCCGCATCACGTGCGCCGGTGGTGTCCGCCGTCGGACACGAGACGGACTTCACCATAGCGGACTTCGTCGCCGACGTCAGGGCACCCACGCCCACCGGTGCCGCCGCGGTCATACTGCGCGACAGGAAGGAGGTCCGCGGACAGGTGGACAACATCTCGCTGCGCATGAACAGGGCAGTGGCCGCCGCCGTGGGGGAGATGAGGGCGCGCTTCGAACTCGCCGACGCCAGGCTGTCCCCGAGACGCGCCTCCGAATCCCTCGACGTGCTGAGGATGAGGCTGGACGACCTGTCGGCCAGGTCCGACAGGGCGCCGTGGGACGTGCTCAGGGCGATGGGCGGCAGGTTCGCGGTCGCCGACGCCAGGCTGTCGCCCGAGAAGGCGCTGTCGGACATATCCGGTCATGCGGATGATGCCGACGGGGCACTGGACCGCATCGGGATGATGGTGTCGCACACCGTCGACCTGGCTGTGCGCAGGATGGTTTCCGTGGGTGAACGCCCGGAGAACGCCGTGATGCGGACGATGGCCCGTTCCACGGATTCGCTGGAGTCGCTCGGGGAGCGCCTCGAGGGGCTGAACCCCGTGAACGTGCTCGGCAGGGGCTACGCGATGGTTACCTCGGCCGACGGGACCGTGGTATCATCGGTGGGCGACATGGACGAGGGGGATAAGGTCACGATACACCTCGGGGACGGGAGGGCCGTTGCCGAGATCATGGACAAGGAGATGAGGACATGAGCGATTACGCAGAGGAAGTCGGGAAGATGGGTTTCGAGGAGAGCATGCAGGCGCTTGAGGACCTGGTAAGGGAACTCGAGAACGGCGGCATAGGGCTGGACAGGAGCCTGGAGATCTACGAGAGGGCGGTGGTCCTCAGGAACCACTGCAAGAGCATCCTCGACGAGAGCGAGCGCAGGATAAGGACGATCATGGAGTCCGCCGGTGCCGTGAGGACCGAGGACTTCAGGATGGACTGACCAGGTCCCAGAGCGGGACCCCCTCGCGCTCCGACCACTCGGATGTGTCGGCGTAGAGGCGCGTCCCCATGAAACAATGGTCCGAGAACGCCAGCCTGAGCGCCCCGCCCAGCTCCCCCTCGGTGAGGGACCTGCTGTTGAACGATCCGAAGTTGCGCTTCAGCCCTATCAGCAGGATGTCCACAGCGTCGTGACCGCGTGCGGCGTCCCACGGATCGGACAGCGAGGCCATCTCGTCGTCCAGCCTCTGGAGGAGCTCCCTGCGGCCGATGCGACGGCCGTTCGAGTTGCCTATGACGTCCGACACCATGGTGTGGACGTCGATCGACAGCGTGCGGGGGTTCACGAAGCGGTTGAAGTCCAGGTCCTTGAACCTCAGACCGAGGCCGTCCCTCTGCGACACGTGCATCAGGAGCCCTATCGGGACGCTAGAACCGACCACCGCATCCCTCACGGGACCGACGGAACCGGTGAACGACCCCAGTGCGTCGACGTCGCAGTACTCGTCCAGGACGTCGTCCAGCGCGTTGCTGCGGATGGCCATGGTCTCCATGTCCCTGCAGTCCGTGTGGAAGAGCGGAGGGGACACGCGCCTACGGCGCAGACGGTCCAGGTCCGCATCCACTATCCCGATCGTGCGGCGGTCGCCGCGACGCTCCGACATGGTGCGGACCACGTTGCGGACGTTGTCCTTGGAGTGGCCGACGGCTATGCGGACCCCGTCCTTGTCTATGAACTTCTCGAACAGCCTCTGGTCCGTCACACCCTCCACCATGAGGTAGACCCCGTCGAAGACGGACCTCCCCATCGACAGCTGGTTGCAGATGTCATCCGGTGTGAGGTACTCACGCATCTTCCGGCACCAGTTCCCTTGCCAGGTCCCACTTGTCGTGGATCACCTGGGGCGAATGCGTGGCGACGATCATCTGGAGGTCCCTGACCCTGCAGATGTCCATGAAGAAGTCCCCGAGCCTCTGCTGCCAGCTGACATGGAGGGATATCTCGGGCTCGTCCAGTATGACCAGGGATCCGGGCTGGGCGTGGAACAGCAGGATGTAGAACATTATCAGGATCTGCCTCTCGCCGGACGACAGGCGCGTTATCTGCAACGCGGTGCCGTTGTCCATCTGGATCCCCATCTTGCCGTTCTCGGACACCATGATGGTCTTGTTGATGAAGATCTCGTTGACTATGTCCCTGAACACCACGATCGACTCCGCGAGGCCGTAGTCCCTCTCCACGAACTCCGCGATGGAGTGGATCAACTCGACGTACTCCTCCCTGCGGGTCGTGAGCTCGTACCTGGACGGGGGGAACCTCATTCCCGGCGGGATTTCCGGTTCGAAGCCGGCATCTCCGATGAAGTCCAGCTTGGCCTTCAGGTCCTTCGCCCAGAACTCCAGCTCCCCGTCGTTCATCTCCCTGCGACCCTCCCTGGGCTGGGGGACGAGCTCGGTGTGATCCCTCGCGTACCTGATCCTCTCCATGAGCTCGTGGCCGTACACCTCTATGGCCGACACGAGGTGACCGTCCTTCCTCCTCACCACCAGCCTCTCCGGCGGGATGTAGGTGACGTTGCGTATCTCCGCCATCTCCTCGGGCGTCATCGGGCTCTCCAGCTCGTTCTTCTGCATCTGCACGAGGAGGTCGCCCTCGTCGTTCTCGATGATCATGGCCGTGTCGTCCTCGAACCCTATGTCCATCCTCTGGAACGGCACGTCGGCGATGTGTCCGACGTCGCCCCTGAGGGCGCTGTTGAGGAGACCCATCAGGGTGCTCTTGCCGTACCCGTTCGGGGAGTGGAGGAACGTGAGCCTGTCGCAGAGCTCGAGGTTGTAGCTGTATTCGTTGAAGAGACGGTCGATGTAGAGGGATCTGATGTTCATGGCCACTGTTGTAATCGCGATGATTCTATAAAGCGTGAATCCCCGGAGCGGCGGAGGGACCGCAATAGTTTATCAGAGTCCTCCGCAATCGGGTCCGCATGGATACAGAGGAGGTATTCACATCCATCCGCAAGGACATAGCGGAGGGCAGGACCGGCGATGTCGGTCCCAAGGTCATGGGGATCGCCGAGGAGACGGATGATTCCTTCACCCTCATCAAGTGCATGTCCCTGCTCAAGGTCGTCGAGGACCACGAGACGATGTCGGAACTCGTCAAGAAGGTGGTCTCGACCGTCGGGGATGATGTGGAACGCAAGATCGAAGTCGCAGGTGCGCTCAGGGGACTCGACTACCCCAAGGAGGCACTGGACATTCTGGGAACACTCGAGACGAACGACTCCACCAGGCGCATGTCCGCACTCTGCCTCATGGACATGGACGAGTACGAGTCCGCACTCGAGACCGTGCTGGGAATCGCCGCACCCGTCGCCAGGGACAGGATCATGCTGACGGAGGTGCAGAGCGCACTCGGCGAGCACAGTGCCGCCGTCGAGACCGCGTCCACGCTCCTGGCCGAGCTCCCCGGGGAGTACGAGGTCATGAGATGCTACGTCTCGGCCCTCATCCTGGGCGGTCGTGACAAGGAGGCCGTGAAGTACGTGCGCTCCTGTCTCAAATCGAAGGATGCCAACTCCAACGCAGTGGCCGGCTACGTCATGAGGGTCACCGGCAACATCAAGGCGGCGGCCGGATACGCCACCCGTGCGATCCAGATCGACAACCACCACATCGGTGCGATGGAGACCCTGGGCATATGCCTCGCCGAGAAGGGCGAGTACGACAAGGCACGCATCATAGCCGGTGCCATAAACGAGACGTCGCCCGGCAACAGGGCGGCGCTGAACGTCCTGTCCTACTGCGACAGGTCCTGAGAAAACACACCGGGTCCGGGCGGTTGTCCCGGGCCCGTTCACTCCCATCTGCGGTACAGGTCGTGCTCCGCACCGATCTGGTCCATGCACCTGCCGACGACGATGTCGACGATGTCGTCCACGGTCTGGGGCCTGGGGTAGAAACCGGGGTTGGCATCCAGTATCGTGACGCCGAGGCGTGCGAGCTTGAGCTCGTTCTCCAGCATGATGGCGCTCTTCGGGGTCTCCCTGACCACGAGCACGAGTCTGCGGTTCTCCTTGATGCACACGGACACCGCACGGGATATCAGCGTGTCGGCGATCCCGCAGGCGAACTTCGCCACGGAGGACTCCGTGCACGGGACCACGACCATCGCGTCGTACCTGAAGCTCCCGGACGCTATGGATGCGAACATCTGACCGTCGTCGAAGACCTGGTCGGCCATGGCCTCGACCTCCTCGACGGTGTAGTCCGTCTCCACGGGGATGATCGCCCTCGCGGTCTCGGACATGACGAGGATCCTCTCCCCCTTCAGCTCCTGGAGCAGCCTTATACCGTAGATGGCCCCGGACGCACCCGTGATCGCGACGACGTACCTCATGGCAATCCCCATCCGTTATTGTTATAAAAGTCAGTCCATGGCCGAGTTGATGGCGGCCTCGCATATGTCGACCGAGTACTCGGCGATCCTGCGCAGGTTGCCCACGGCCAGACCTGCGGGGAGACCTCCGATGGGGTCCCCTGACAGCAGTCCGTCCAACCTCGATACCAGCGCCCTCCCCGTGACGATGCTGCGGTCGGCTGCCACCATGTCCGACGTGACCCATGCACGGACCGAGGCCTGGACGAGGTCCATCAGCTCCGGTCTCAGCGGGAGCAGCCTGTCGATGAACCCCGTGTCCCCGGACGACACGATCGCACGGAGGTTCGAATCCAGCTGGACCACGTGATCCCCCATCCTCTCGATGGACCTCGCCACGATGGCACAGCGGGACACCGCCGAGGGTGTGAGGCCGGAGCGCCTCGACATCGAGGGGTCCTTCAGGTGCAGGGAGACCTGCCTGGATACCAGCCAGTACAGGCGGTCGATCTCGCGGTCGCGGTCCGCCAGCGGCTGCTGTCCGACCCCGTCGGCACCGGCGGTGTCGAAGACGTCGTTGTACATGTTCTTCACGAGCACCTTCATCCTCTCCACGGATTTGGTGGGCCTGACCTCGTCCGGGTCCATGAGGTCCTTTATCAGTATGATGTCGTCGCTCTCCTCCATTATCTCGAATCCCATGGCGGTCTGGGTGAAGGTCGATGCGACGGATGCGAGATGACTGGGTATGCCCCCGGGGCATCCGACCACTATGGAGTCGTGTCCGGCGATGTATGCACCCACCAGCCTCCGGTACAGGAAATCGCCGTCGGTGTCCCCGTCCACCGTTATCGTGACGGAGGAACAGGATATGCCCGCACGGACGTCGCCGGGGACGATCAGCATGGAGCCGTCGGACTGGGGGGCCAGTCCGACCGTGTCGTTCTTCCTGAGTCCCACGGACTCCGCCCATTCCTTCGGCAGGGTCACCATGAACGATGACCCCCCTGTAACCTGTATCTTCCTCTGCTCCATATCCGATATCCCTTCCCACGAACGCCCGTGTTCCGTCGATACCGTTGATCACCGTATGTGTATTTGTATATATCTGAATATATTACTATATATCGAATATATATCAATATATTATAATTCGGGCAAGTATATACCAAAAACCGGTCTCCCTCCATCCGAGGTATGGTTACCTTGAATGGAAAGACGATTACGATTGCGGCTGTGGCGGTCCTCCTGGTCGCTGGTATCGGGATCTTCCTCGTGGACGGTTCCGAGGACGATGGAAGGACCAGGATAACGGTCGGGGGATCCACCACGATCCAGCCGATCATGGCGGAACTCGCCGACGGATACTACAAGACACACGGTGATGTCGAGATCACGGTCCTCGGAGGGGGATCCGGGGTCGGTGCCTCCAACACCGCCAACGGGACCTTCGACATCGGCATGTGCTCGAGGAACCTCAAACAGAGCGAGGTCGACCTCGGACTCAGGGAGGTCAGGATAGGGTACGACGGCGTGGCCGTCATAGCCAACGTCGAAGGTGTCGGAGATCTGACCATGGAGCAGCTCGCCGGCATATTCAGCGGTGAGATCGGGAACTGGAAGGACGTCGGCGGACCGGACAGGAGGATAGCCGTCGTCATAAGGGACGACGCCTCCGGAACGAGGGAGTGCTTCGACAAGGCCATGGCCGGTGCCGTGGACGGTTGGGAGGTCAAGGAGGGCGTCCCCGAGCAGTCCTCGACGAACGGTGTCGTGTCGCAGGTCAGCAGCACGCCCGGTGCCATAGGGTACATCAGCATCGGTGCGGTGGACGGTCTCCCCCAGGGGACCTGTGTGCTCACAGTGGACGGCGTCACGGCATCCGACGAGACGGTCTCGGATGGGAGCTACCCCATCCAGAGGGACCTCGTGCTCTGCACCGATGGCGAGGCCACGGGGGAGGTCGCGGCGTTCATCGACTGGATCCTCGGACCCGAGGGACAGGCGATAGTCGGCGAGGAGTTCGTCACACTGAACTGAGGGCCGTGGTATGACGAGACCCGCATGTCTGAACGGATCCGCATCCCGCACCGGTACCGACGGGGACTCCCTCATGGGGGGATTGCTCACCGTCGTGGCCGGGACCGCCGTGCTGGCGATCCTCCTCATACTGGTGTTCATCGGCGGGAACGCACTTGATGCACTGGTGGACATCGGACCTCTGGAGTTCGTGTTCGGGACCGAATGGGATCCGGCCGACGGGGTGTACGGTGCACTGCCGGTCATCACCGGCACGGTGCTGGTCACGGCCGGTGCCATGGCCATCGCACTCCCCCTCGGCATAGGGTGCGCGATCTTCATCTCCGAGGTCGCATCGCCCCGTCAGAGGAACCTGCTGAAACCCGTCTGCGAGGTGTTCGCGGGGATCCCGTCCGTGGTGTACGGGTTCTTCGGACTGCTGGTGCTCGTCCCCTTCCTGAGGGAGACCTTCCCAGACCAGTTGCTCTACGGGTCTTCCTGGCTCGCCGGATCCATCCTCCTGGGCATCATGGCCCTCCCAACGGTGATATCCGTGTCCGAGGATGCGATCCACGCGGTCCCGTCGTCGTACAGGGAGGCCTCCCTGGCGATGGGTGCGTCTAGATGGGAGACCACGGTGAGGGTCGTGGTCCCGGCGGCGCTGTCGGGCATATCCGCAGCTGCGATACTCGGGGTCGGCAGGGCGATAGGGGAGACGATGGCCGTGATGATGGTCACCGGCAACTCCCCCATGATACCCGAACCCCTCTGGAACATATTCTCCCTCGTGACGACGATCACGGGGACGATCGCTTCGGAGATGCCGGAGATCGTCGTCGGCGACCTCCACTACTCGTCTCTCTTCCTCCTGGCCCTGGTGCTCATGGGCATGGTCCTGTCGGTGAACCTGGTCGCACGCACCATCGTGAGGAGGGCGGGATGCACCGCACCCCGCACGCACGGGGCCCTGTCCGGACCCCTGTTCCGCCGTCTGGAGGGGATGGGGATGGTCCGTGCCCTCTCCGAACACCGCGGGACGGTGTGCAGGGTGGTCGGATCGGCCCTCCTGTTCACAGCCGTGATGATGTTCGGATCCCTGGTCACGGGCCCGGTCGTGTCCGCCTTCGCCGGATCGGTCCTGGTGCTGGTGGCGAACGCGTACTCGTCACTGGGACGCGGACTCGGTTCGAACAGGGTCCAGTCCCTCGCCCACGGGTCCCTGGCCCTCGTCATGGGACTCGTGATCCTCATGCTGGTGGTCATCCTCGGACACATCCTGGTCAACGGGCTGCCCGCATTGTCGTCGGGGTTCCTAACCGGGGACGTCGCCGACGGGGGCAGGTCCGGGGGGATATTCCCAGCGATCGTCGGGACCCTGCAGCTCATCGCGGGGACCGTCGTAATCGCCCTGCCCCTGGGGATCGCCTCGGGCGTGTACCTGGCGGAGTACTCCGGCGACAACACCGCCACCCGCACCATCAGGGAGGCGATAGACATACTGAACGGGACCCCATCGATCGTCTTCGGACTGTTCGGGTTCTCGTTCCTGGTCGTGACGGCTGACCTCGGCTACTCGATGGTCGCCGGTTGGATCACCCTCTCGGTCATGGTCCTGCCGGTGGTCATCCGCACCACGGAGGAGGCACTGGGCACGGTGCCCCGTGAGCTGAGGGAGGCGTCCCGCGCCATGGGTGCCACCAAGTGGCAGACCACGTACAGGGTCGTGCTCCCCGCCGCGATGGGCGGTGTGATGACGGGCTCCATCCTGGCCCTCGGAAGGGCTGCCGGTGAGACTGCCCCCATCATGTTCACCGCGGCGGTGGCCTTCTCGACCCACATGGCGGACAGCATCATGGACCCCGTCATGGCCCTCCCCTACCACCTTTACTACCTGGCGACCGAGGTCCCGGGTTCGACCGAGATGCAGTACGGCACGGCCTGCGTCCTGCTGTTGATCGTACTATCGATGTTCCTCGTGGCATCGGCTATCAGGTACAGGACGAACAAGAAGATCAGATGGTGATACCTATGGAGAACACTAGTGGAAGCAACGACGTGGTCGTGGACGTGAGGAACGTGAACCTGTGGTACGGGGACAAGCAGGCGCTGTTCGATGTCTCCATGCCCGTGAGACGGAACAGCATAACGGCGCTCATAGGCCCCTCCGGATGCGGCAAGTCGACGCTCCTCAGGAGCATGAACAGGATGAACGACCTGGTGGACGGGTGCAGGGTCGAGGGGACCATGGAGTTCCACGGCAGGGACATCCGGTCCCCGGACGTGGATGTGAACGAACTCAGGACGAGGATCGGGATGATCTTCCAGAAACCGAACCCGTTCCCCATGTCGATCCGCGACAACATAACCTACGGCCCCCGCATACACGGGGTCACCGACAGGAGGGAGCTGGACGCGATTGTGGAGTCCTGTCTCCGCAAGGCCGCCCTGTACGACGAGGTGAGGGACAGGCTGGGCGAGTCCGCGTTGGGACTGTCCGGAGGGCAGCAGCAGAGGCTCTGCATCGCGAGGGCCCTGTCGGTCAACCCGGAGGTCATCCTCATGGACGAGCCCACCTCCGCGCTGGACCCGATAGCCACATCCAGGATAGAGGATCTGGCACTGGACCTGCGCAGGGAGTACACGGTCGCCATCGTCACGCACAACATGCAGCAGGCGTCCCGCATCAGCGACTACACCGGGTTCATGTACATGGGCAGGATGGTGGAGTTCGGCCAAACGGAGGAGCTCTTCAACAACCCCTCCGAGGAGATGACCGAGAGGTACCTCACCGGGAGGTTCGGGTGATACCGTGAGGAGGTTCATCGAGGACATGGAATCCCTGACCGCGGAGACCGTGAGGATGGGCTCGCTGGCGGCGGACATGATAGAGGACGCGGTGAGGTCGTTCGTCTCCAGGGACACGGATCTGGCGGAGAGGGTGGTGTCGGACTTCGACCGCGTCAACCGCTACGATTCGGAGATAGAGGCCGATGCGATCAGGGTCCTGACCCTGTACCAGCCCGTGTCGTCCGACCTCCGCAGGGTCGCGACGATCCTGAAGTGCATAACCTATCTCGAGAGGATAGCCAAGTACAGCAGGAACATAGCCGTGGCGACGATGTACCTGGCCGACAGGCAGCCGTACGAACCGGTGTCCCTTGTGGGGCCGATGGGCGAGACGGCGTCCAGGATGGTCAGGATCGCCACGGACAACCTCAGGGACGGCAGCGTCGAGGGTTTCGACCGGATGATCGATATGGACGACTACCTGGACTCCACCATGAGGGACGACCTCGAATCCATAATAGGGTTCATCAACACCCACGAGGGCAGTGCGGACGTCTGCATCTACTACATATCCGTGCTGAAGTACCTGGAACGCGTGGGCGACCATGCCTGCAAGATCGCCGAGAAGGTGACGTTCATGGTCACCGGCATGCGCACCACGGTGTGCTGAAACGGTTTCCCCGGGGTCCGGGCGACGGGTCCGGACCCCTCCCCCCGTAAGGGGGTCAGTTCTCGAAGACGTCCTTGGACCTGTAGATGGTGTAGGTCACGTACGCTCCGACCGCGATGGTCACCACGGCGTAGATTCCGTAGATCACGGTGAGCACGGTCGCGATGGCGCAGAGCACCATGCAGATCGTCCAGTTGGCCCTCCTGTTCATGAGGATGAAGGACGCCATGGCGAGCACGCCGGATGCGAGCATGGGTGCGCCCATGACGTAGAACATGTCCTTGAGGAAGTCGTAGCCGAGGGACTCGATCATCTCGACCTCCTCGGGGGTCATGTCGGCCAGTATCGTGTCCCACAGCTCGGGGGTCAGCATCATCCCGACGGCGACGAACAGGAGCCCTCCGACGATGGAGAGCACCCCGTACAGCATGGTGGCCATGCCCATCGTCCTGAGGCGGTCGTCGCTGGGACTAACTGTGTTCGGGGACGCGTGCGGGTTACCGGTACCGTCGACGGCGTACCCGCATTCGGGACAGTACACGGCGCCATCCGGAAGGCGGGCACCGCATCTAACGCAGAAAGAGTTCACTCCCTCGCTCATGCCGATTCCATCGCGTCGGAGGATATTAACCCTGCGAACGGAGCTTCGTACGCGACGTCACCTGTGACGTTCGCCGGTGTACTCGTCGTGCAGCTTCTCCATGTACAGGCGCTCGAACCTCTCGGAGGCCTCCTTGAACGCACCCTTCCTGAGGAGGACCAGCTCCACGAAGAACCACACGGCCACAACGGCGATCAGCACACCGAAGATCTCCGGCGGGAACACGACCAGTCCGACGAGACCTATGGCGATGATCGGGAAGTAGGTGTACATCGTGTAGATGATCAGCAAGAGGAAGATCACCAGTGCTATGGGCACGGGGCTCCTGTTGACCCTGCCGTTGTAGGACAGGAACCTGAACCTCGGGCATATGAGCAGGAGCTGCAGGACACCCGCCAGGGTCACGACGAACACCATCGCCGACCTGGCGCATATCTCGTTGGCGCCGCTGCCTCCCCATGACATCTTGGCGACGAGTTCCCCGCCGCTGGAGGCGTAGGAGGGCACGAGTGACGCGAGGTGGTCGAAGTCGATGACCAGCAGGCCTGCGTCGTAGCTGAGCCAGGTGGCGGCGTACACTATGAGACCCGTTATCGATATCATCAGCGCGGACGGTATCGAGAACCGCAGCACGTCCGGCAGGACCAGGTCCTTGTTCCTCTCGGGTTTGGAGAAGAACGTCATGAAGAACGCCAGGATCGTGACGGACACGAACGCGTAGTAGGTGTTCTGGATCGGGATCATCGGCAGATAGCCGACGAACAGGTAGATGAAGACGAACATCACGGCGAGGGCGAAGTTCCTGGTCAGGTAGAGCTTGAGGATGTCCCTCATGCCGGACACGGTCTTCCTCCCCTCGACGAGGGCCTTGGGCAGTGCGGAGAAGTTGTCGTCGAACAGGATCATGTCCGCAGCACCCTTGGCCGCACCGGAACCGCTGCCGAGGGCGATGCCCACCTGTGCGGTCTTGAGGGACTTCACGTCGTTGACACCGTCACCGATCATGGCGACGTACCTGCCCTTGTCCTTCAGGACCTCTATGACCCTCTCCTTGTGGTCGGGCTTCATCCTGCCGAATATGTTGGTGTTGAGGACCGCCTCCTCCAGCTCCTCGCCGGAGAGCGCATCCAGTTCCGGACCGGATATGATCCTCCTCTCGCCGGGGATGTCCGCGAGGGTGAACAGGGCGTCGACGGTGACGGGATCGTCACCAGAGATGACCTTGATGTCCATGTCGTTCTCCAGGAACACCTCTATGGTCTCCCTGCAGTCGGGCCTGATCTCATCGCGGATGGAGACCATCATGACGGGGACCAGGTCGCGTACGACGGGCTCCCCGTCGACGTACAGGGGGCCGTCCTCGGCCGTGAACAGGACCACGGTCCTGAGCCCCTTGGATGACTCCTCGTGTATCATGGAGCCTATGTCGATGTCGGTGGCGCAGTGCTCCCTGAGGACGCTCCACGCACCGGTGTACAGGCAGCGGCGGACACCGCCGTCGTCGATGCGCACGGCGCTGTACTTCCTGTCTGACGAGAACTGGATCTCCTCCACGAGCTCCGAGGGGGTCTCGCCGTACCTCTCCAGGATGACCTCCATGGTGCGGTTCCTGCTCCCGGACGCGGTCGCGAACAGCGATGCGATGTGCTCGGCCTCCGCACCGTCGATGAAGTTGCGGGCGTCCTCGAAGACCAGCCTGTTGGTGGTGATGGTGCCCGTCTTGTCCATGCAGACGGTGTCCACATGGCTGATGGACTCGACCGAGTTCGACCTCTGGAGCAGCACGCCCGAGTTCGCCATCCTGACGGACGCGATCATGTAGGTGAGCGATATCAGGAGGAAGAGCGCCATCGGGACGACGTCCAGGCACAGCACGAAGACCTCCAGGGTCTCGGATATGCTCTGGCCCCTGATGAGCTCCAGGACGAGGGAGATCCCCATGAGGATCAGCGCCAGGAGCATCAGCACCTTGGTGACCGTGTTGGTCTCCATCTGCAGGGGGGTGTTCTTGTAGGTGAACCTCTTGGCGCTGCTGAGCATCTGGGACGCGAACGAGTCCTGGCCGAAGGCCGTGACCCTGTAGTGCCCCTCGCCGGTGACGCAGAAGGATCCCGAGTAGACGGTGTCGCCGACGTTCTTACGGACGGTGCTTGACTCCCCCGTGAGGAGCGCCTCGTCCATCTCGAGCGACCTGCATCCCTCCAGGACGCCGTCGACCAGCGCCTGGTCCCCGGGCCTGAGGACGATGAGGTCGTCCTTGACTATGCGCGCCTGGTCTATCTCGACCTCCTCCCCGTCGCGGACGACGGTGACCTTGGGGCGCGTCAGCAGGGCGATCTTGTCCAACCTGTGCTTGGCGCGCATCTCCTGGATCGTGGAGATGAGGATGTTGACCGCGATGATCCCGGTCGCGGAGACGGCGCTTATGGGTTCGTCCAGTATCAGGAGGAACGCACCGATCGCGAAGAGGATCATGTTGAACGGTGTGAACGCGTTCTTTACGAAGATGTCGGTGTAGGTGCGGCTGGTGCTCACCTCAGTGTCGTTGACGAGTCCCTGAGAGACCCTCTCCTTAACCTCCTCCGACGTCAGACCGCGCATACCTGTACCCATTCTTCGTAGTATTTATACTAAACCCCGGTCAGCTTCGTCTGGACATGTGGCGTTCCAGACGTCCGACCACGCCGTCCATCGGCTCCGGGTCGAACACCTCCGTCTCCCCGAGGGACACGTAGTCGATGTGGCAGGTCACCCGTTTCCCGTAGAAGCCTGCCGCCGCGTGGGCGTAGACCGACAGCTGGAACCTGTACTCTGACTCGAACCTCCTGGAGACGTCCGTCTTGTAGTCGTGGACCTCGACGCGGTCCGGGTACACGGCCATCATGTCGATCCTGCCGCGGAGCGTGGTCCCCGTCCCGGGGACCGGGAGGCCGCAGTCCACCTCCAGGAGGATCAGGTCCGCGTCGGACACGGAGTCGAGGACGCGCGAGACCTCCTCAAGCTCCGGATGGGCATCCGTGTCGACGCGCATGCCACGGCCCATCATGTAGGCGAGTCTGTGCACCTCCTCGCCGTACTCCTTGCCCTTCCCGCAGACCTCGTCGCCCTCCGGACCTGCGGACTCGCCGGAGAAGTCCATCAGGTCGTGGACCCCCAGCCTCGTCCTGCGGGCGGGGTAGCCGGAGAGGTCCGGTGCGGGGACGGTGGTGCCGGCCGACTCGGATTCGGGGAGCTCGGCGTCCGGGATGGTGGTGTACCCCCCGCGGCTGAGGCACTCCATGTAGTGCGACGGCCTGTCACCGGATATCACGGTCTCGTACTGGAAGGCCCTCGACATCGCCACGAACATCAGGCGCTTCTCCTCGTCGCGGTCGGTCCTCGGGACCAGTCTGACCATGTCGGTCCTCCAGGACCTGCATATCTTAGCGTACCCGTCCATGCGGACGACCCTGTGGGTGCACCTGAGGCCCAGGAGCGTGTCGAAGCAGAACACGTCGGTGTCCCCCTTGTTGGACGGCATGGTTCCGCTGTCCATGAACGGGATGATGACCGCGGGGAACTCCAGACCCTTGGACTTGTGCATGGTCATGATGCGGACGGCCCCTCCGTCGACGGTGTTCTCCACCGGGTACACGGTCCCGTTCTCGATGTCGCCCTCCATCATGCCGATGATGTCGGATATGGTCAGGAGGGATCCGCGGTGGGCGGACGAGACGGTGGTGATGATGGCCTGTGTGATGTCGTTGTCCAGACCGTAGAAGGCGTAGAGTGACGTGAGCATCTCCGTCACCCTGCGCCTCTTGAGGTAGAGGTTGCGGCGCTGGTCCGACAGGACCTTCGGGATGTCCCACCTCCCGCGCGTGGCCGCCCTGATGGCGGTCATCGGGATGTTCATGTCGGCCATGATCGGGACCACGCCCCACGGGTCCCTCTCGTTGTTCACGTAGCGGAGCCATGCGAGGGCGAGCTTGCCCTCGCGCGACGACATGATGTCCATGTCCGCCTGCAGGAACGCCGGGATCCCCGCGGAGGTGAGGGCCTCCATCACGGCCCTGCAGTGGTTGGTCTTCCTGCATATGACGGCGATGTCGCCGAATCCCAGGGGGCGCGAGCCGTCCTTGTGGACCGTGTACCTCCCGGATCCGACGTAGTCGCGGACGGCGGCGACCACCTGCGCGACCTCGTCCTCCTTGGAGTCGGCGAGGACGTAGCGCACCTCCGAGTGGATGCCCGTGTTACCCTCGGAGGCGGATATCGCCACCACCGACCCGGAGACGGCTTCGCGGTCGACCTCGGCGTCCTTGGTGTCGGGCAGGTACATGCACTCGAACGCCCCCTCGATGACCTCCGGGGCCGAGCGGTAGTTGGTGT
Source organism: Candidatus Methanomethylophilaceae archaeon (assembly GCA_017461225.1). Taxonomy (GTDB): domain Archaea; phylum Thermoplasmatota; class Thermoplasmata; order Methanomassiliicoccales; family Methanomethylophilaceae; genus Methanoprimaticola. Next base: position 3,900 of record JAFTYV010000005.1, on the reverse strand, counting down.
CGAGCGGCAGCAGCACGGGTTCGCCGATCCTGAACGGGACCCTCTCGTCGTCCCCGTTGAGGAAGCCCCTCAGGGTCTCCGCCCTCTCGCGGAAGCGGACGATGTTCTCGATGGAGACGTACCTGAACCCGTAGATGCCCTGCTTCCAGTCCCCGACCACGCAGAGGTTGGGTTCGGACAGGATCATCAGGGCAATCATCATCTGGTTGGCGTTGGTGTCCTGGAACTCGTCGATCATCACGTAGCGGTACGAGTTCCGCCGCCTGACCTCGGACCTGCTGTACAGCAGCGTGAAGGCGAACAGCGCGTTCAGCCCGAAGGTCAGCCTGTTGTCCGCGATGCTGTGCCTTATGTACGACAGGTAGACGTCGTGGATGAAGCGGAACAGCTCGGAACGGTCGTCCCCCACCGCGGAGAGCAGGATGTCCTCGCCCGCGGTGTCGCCGGTGACGATTGGGAGCTCCCCGTAGTCGTTGACGCTGGCCCCCTTCAGGAGCTTCGCGGGTCCCGAGGGGCTCCTCTTCCCGGGGACGTCCATCTCCCCCAGGGCGTCCGCCAGGGCGTCGGTGTCCCCGAGCAGCTCGCGGTCCGCGTCCAGGCCGAACCAGCCGTTCCTCAGGGGGGCGATCCCGCGCGACATGAGCCTGTCGATCACACCCATCACCGAACCGGGGTGCTGGCTGGCGACCACCGCGGTGTCGCCGTAGTCCTCGCCGCGGTCGTGCAGGAAGCGGTCGAGGAACGAGTCGAAGTACTGGCGGTTGAGGGTCTCGTTGGCGGACATGGTCACGCCGCGGGTGAGCTTCTCCCCTATGCCGAAGAACTCCCCGACCTCCTCGGGGGAGTCCATGACGATGGACATGCAGAACGAGTCGAAAGTGCTGGCCTGGACCTGCTTGGACTCCCTCTCCCTGCCGGACTCCGCCAGCCTGCCCTTTATGCGGGACTCCATCTCGGCGGCGGAGTTGTTGGTGAACGTGAGCATCAGGATCTCCGACGGGCTGACGTCCGGTCTCGACGCTATGGCGAGGTACCTCTCGACTATAGTGTGGGTCTTCCCCGTGCCGGGTCCGGCGTCCACCACGACCATGCCCTCGGTGTTGGCCACTATGGCCGCCTGGGAGGGGTTGAGCTCCGAGGCGCGGCCGTTCTCACTCTGCGTCATCGGAACCACCCTCCACCTTGACGACCTCCCTGGTGCACGCCTGGAAGTAGCGGCAGTCCCTGCAGTTGCCGCGGGGTTCCGCCGGCAGGTCGGTGCCGGACTGGAGCATCATCCTGTCGTGCATCGCCCTGACGAACGCGGAGAACGCGTCGAGGACGGGCTCCGGCACCTCCACGGCCGTGTCCGTGACCAGCATCCCCCCTTGTACGCATCCCGTGACCCTCCTGACGCTGGCGGCCACCGTGCCCCTGTTGGTCTTGTTGTCGTTCATCCCCATGACCTCCAGCAGGGCGGTCAGGACCGCGTGGTCGGAGTCCCAGTCGGATACCTCCCCCACGGCCGTGTCCAGAAGGGTGTCCAGGAACAGGTCGGACCTCTCCCTGAACTTGGCGTTGATCGACCCGGCGAGCTGCGACCTCAGACGGCGGCTCTCCCTCATGCACCCCCTTATGTCGCCGTGGTGGATGCGGACGTGCCTGATGTTCCCGCGTATGTCGAAACCGGGTTCCAGGGACTCCACGTCGCGGCCCATGGCGTAGAACAGCTCGAACCTGTCGACGTGACGGGGCTTGGCGGTCATGAGGTACAGCAGCGGCTGGAACTCGGGGTACCTCGCCCCGGAGTCCACGGTCATGGCCTTCGCGATCTCCTTGGAGGATGCCATCTTGCCCGTCTTGTAGTCGTGGATCGCCCCGTCCCAGAGCAGGTCGTACTTCCCGAACACGGGGTCGCTGCGGGACCCGGTCGGCAGCTCGCAGACCGAGCTGGTCATCTCCAGCCCCTCGGCCACCATGAACCTGTTGGGGTGGTCCTTCGTCCCGTTCACCGTGTCCAGCGGCGGGTCGCGGATGTCCAGCAGATCGATGAACGCCATGACGTTGCACATGGCCCTGCGGATCCTCTCGGAGTCCATGCCCTCCAGGAGGGGTGATGATAGTCCCGAGTACCTGTCGGACACCATCCCGACGTACCTGTCTATCCCGTCGGCCCTGACCCTGTCGCGGTAGCATATGTAGAGCTCGGCGAACTCGTGGATGAGCGATCCGAACTCGGTGGGCTTCTCCGCCTCCGACTCCAGCAGCTTGGAGTACATGAACGAGCGGGGGCAGCTGTAGTAGGCGTTGAACGACGACTTGGAGAAGTAGGAGGAGCCGGTCTCGCCGGGATCGATGGAGGTCTCGCCGGACACCGGCATGACGGCCTCCTCCGGCTCGTACCACCTGCCCGTGACGGTCTCGCGGGCGACCGGACCGAAGTCCTTGAGGGAACGTCCCATGATGGATTCGAGGACGGACATCGGGCGTGCGCGCTCGCCCCTCTTCGACGTGTTGATGCAGTACAGCCTCCTGGCGCCCTGCTGCAGGAGGACCTTCTTCCTGAGGACGTCGCGGTCGGCCTCGTCCTCCCTGTCTATGTAGCGCTTGCCGTTTACGGACTGGTCCCAGTCCTGTCCCATCCCCAGCAGCATGACCACCGGCCTGTCGATGTACAGCGACCTCCTGCAGTCGGTGATGAGGACCCCGACCTTCTCGTTCTCCGGGATCTCCTCGTTGTGGTGCAGGTCGGCGACGTTCTCCACGGCGTAGACGAGGTCGGACACGCGGGAGGACGTCACGGGCTCGTGTGTCAGGCCCAGGTCCTCCAGGACGATGCCCACCTGGATCCTCGCCCTCTGGTCGCACAGGCGGTCCCTGACCTCCCCGAACGTCATCGAGCGGATCGACGCCATCATGTCCCTGAGCTCCAGGGCGCGGTCCCTCATGTCGTCGGATGTCTGCCTGGACAGGAGGAAGCCCTCCCTCCCCGGTTTGAAGAACCCGTTGTAGTTGGAGAAGAGCTCCCTGACGTTCCTCACGCGGAGCGTCTCGTACGAGAGGGACAGCCTCAGGAACTGTATGTAGTCCCTCACCTGGGCCAGGTCCCTGACCGTGAGGCTGTTCACGAACGGGAGGTTCCTCCTGTAGAGCGCGGAGCGCACGGCGTCGGTTATGGGGGAGCCCACGTTGACGACGATGGCGTAGTCGGAGGCACGGGACGGGTCTATCAGGGCGACGGCGTTCTCCGCCACCTGCCTGTCGTTGCCGATCTCGTGGAGGGTGTCGATGCCGTAGTCCTCGCCGTGCACCAGGATCTCCACGATGTCGCAGTCCAGGGGCACGAAGTGCTTGTCCAGGTCGTCGAACAGGAACGGCTCGATGACTGCCACCTTCGCGTTCCTGTACAGCTCGCAGTCCTCCGGGACGAAGGCACCCATGGCGCGGTCCAGTGTCGGGAGGGGCTCGTAGGAGTCGTACACCCTCCTGGACGCCTTGGTGGTCAGGTGCTTCCTGACCTCAGCCGTGTGCCTGCGTATCTCCCTTATGTTCTCGATCTCGCCGTGGACGAACCTGAAGTCGTATCCGGTCTCGTCGCATATCGCGGATATGACGCGGAGGTCGCTCCAGGTGGGCTGACCCAGGATGTCCGTGGCCAGGTCCGATGCCAGCTGCATCGGCGTGACGGCGAAGCTCCCTATGACGGGTCTGTCTATACGTGCGTTCAGTGCGGTCGCGAGCGCCGCGTCGTTGGTGACCACCAGGTCGTGGTCCCTCACCTCCGCGTAGATCTCGTCTATGGTCTTCGCCCTCTCCATGCCGGCCCGTATGGTGTACGGGTAGGATAAGCTTTCGAGGGTCGGGGATATCTACCACGACGGCGTTCACCGGACCATGGACGAGGTTCATGTCGTAGAGGTG
>JAFTYV010000020.1 GCA_017461225.1 Candidatus Methanomethylophilaceae archaeon | reverse complement strand
TATCCTCTCGTTGATCTCCTCGTACGTCCTGTTCAAATGCATTCGCTCCCTGTCTCGCGCACCGTCCGGTGCGCCGTTCGGAATGGATGTCTTTACTTACAACTATAAGAAGTATGTGCCAGACGTCGAGGTGAAGTAGGGGAGTTGGATGAGATCGGAACGGCGTTCTCGGACCTGCACCTGCCCAACCACCTGCTCAGGATGGTCATGATCGGAGGGGAGCTGGGCTACCGCGACGACAGGGGGGAGGTTGATCCTTCCGGAGGATTGGTGACGATCATAGGCCGACCTTGGGCCCCTTATCGCATTCCTCCAAATCATCATATTTAAACATATCTAGTATTCATATCAAATTCAGAAGAAATTGATATCGAATAAACACAAAATTAATATACTTAATTTTCGAAATGATCGATCATGCACACATTCGATTACAGGTTCCTGAAGGAGGTCGCCATGGACCCCGCCATCCTCAACAGGATATCCAACATCGAACGTGCGAGGGGGTCGTCCCCCGGTATGTCGAAGGGGTCGGAGGAGGTGGCCTCCGCCATGGAGAGCCGGGCGATGGTCATGTCCGTCATGGACTCCAACGCCATAGAGGGGATCAGGACCAGCGAGGAGAGGATCGTCGGCATAGTCTCAGGCGGGACCGCCCCGATGGGTCACGACGAGCTCGAGATAGCGGGCTACCGCGACGCCCTGAGGTTCATCCACCGCAACCACGGCTCCATGGTGCTCGACATGGGGACCATCCTGGAGCTGTACGGGATGCTCATGGCCCACACGGGGATCGAGGACCCCGGATTCAAGAGGAGGGACAACATCATCGTCAGCAGGGGCCCCGACGGCACGATGACGGGGGTGTCCAGGACGGTCCCCGCATCGGAGACCGAGGAGTCCATGGCATCCATGCTGGCCGCGTACTGGGAGGTCAGGGACGATCCCGACGTCCACAGCCTGCTGCTGATACCGTGCTTCATCATGGACTTCCTGAGGATACACCCGTTCCCGGACGGCAACGGCCGCATGTCCCGCCTCCTGTCCACACTCCTCCTGTACCAGGAGGGGTACGACGTGTGCAGGTACGTGTCCATGGAGTCGAAGATCAACGCCGGGAAGGCGGACTACTACCGGGCCCTGGAGGAGTCGCAGGTCGGATGGTTCGAGGGCGACTGCGACTACACCCCGTTCATACGTTACATCCTCGGACAGCTGCTCATGTGCTACAGGGACCTGAACAGGATCATGGGCATGGAGCTCGGACGCAGGCGCAAGTCCGGTTCGCTGGAGATGTTCCTCAGGATATGCGGCATCCCCGTGTCCAAGCGCGACCTCTGCACCATGTTCCCCGAGCTGTCGGAGGTAACGGTCTCCCGCACACTGGCGAGGTTGTGCGGGGAGGGCGTGCTGGAGAAGGTCGGCGGTTCCAGGTCGACCAGGTACGCACCCCGCAGGTGACGGTCGGGATCAGGCTGTGGGGGACACGAGTCCCGGGATCCTTTCTATCGCCTCGGACAGGATCGCCTCCACGTCGTTCCCGACGATGTCCAGTCCCGATGCGCTCAGGACCCTCACGTCCGTTATGCCGAACACCCTGCAGGTCTCCCTGATCACCATCAGCCCCAGGTCCCCCTCGTCGGG
>JAFTYV010000004.1 GCA_017461225.1 Candidatus Methanomethylophilaceae archaeon | reverse complement strand
GGTCGTTCGACTTTGAATTATAATCAACCAGCTTTGCTGGTTGATATATATTCAAAAGAAAAACCCTCGCATGGGATCCACAGGTTATTTGAAAGACTATGCAGATTTTCACATGGAGTCAGGAATAAGGAAACACACTACGCCCCGTGGACGGGGTTATATACCGAGGCTCCGATTGGGCACCGATAGCAATGATGCCCTCATTCAACTTCAATACAGCAACAACCATGGAGGTGTCCCTTTGACCAGGGTCGCACTCGTGGGCGCATGCGGAAGGATGGGTTCCCTCATCATCCGCCGTGTCCTCGCCACCGAGGGCCTCGAGATCTCCGCGGCGTTCGACCTCGTCAACGTCGGGAAGGACATCGGAGAGGTCATCGGCGTCGGCAGGCTCGACGTCCCCGTCTCCGACTCCAAGGACCTCGCGGAGGTCCTGAAGTCCTCCAAGACCGATGTGCTCATCGACTTCACCGTCGCACCCGCGACCGCGGTCAACGCACCCATCGCGGCGGGCGCCGGCGTCAACCTCATCATCGGAACCACCGGACTCACCGCGGAGCAGAAGACCTCCATCACCGAGGCGGTCATCAGGAACAACGTCGCGGCGGTCATCTCCTCCAACTACTCCATCGGAGTGGGCGTGTTCTTCAAGCTCATCAGGGACGCCACCAGGTACCTCGGACCCGGATACGACGTCGAGATCATCGAGGCGCACCACAACCAGAAGAAGGACGCCCCCAGCGGAACCGCGGTCACCGCTGCCGAGATCATCAGCAAGGAGCTCGGCGGAAGGGACATCGTCTCCGGACGCGACGGCGTCTGTCCCCGCGCCAACGAGATCGGCATCCACGCCATCAGGGGCGGTGACATCGTCGGTGACCACACCGTCATGTACATCGGGAACTCCGAGCGCATCGAGATCCGCCACCAGGCGCACTCCAGGGAGATCTTCGTCGCAGGTGCCGTCATGGCCGCCGGCTGGGTCGTCTCCCAGAAGAAGGGCGTCGTCTACGAGATGGCGGACGTCCTCAGCTGATCCCCCTACAGCGGCCGGGGTGACCCGGCCGCATCAAACCCCGACCCCATATCCTTCTCCATACCGCCGGATCTCCGGCATACACCCACTTGTCGACACGGTCTGCAGAATACATGACAACTGAATTTTGCAACCGTGGAATTCATATCAACATGAATTATACGGCCGTGGAATTCATGTCTTTAAGAATCATTTATAAATAATCCGGAAACGATGCAACGGTATGGATCGGAAGATCACCTCGGAACTACTGTCCTGGAAGGAAGACAAGAAGGGGAAATGTCTGACCATCCAGGGCCAGAGGCAGGTGGGCAAGACCTACATCGTGAAACGGTTCGCAACGGACCACTACGAACATCTGGTCCACATCGACTTCGCAAAGCAGCCGAGGATGAAGGAGGCGTTCAAAGAGGACCTGTCCGTGGACACCATAATCAGGAAACTGTCCATGCTGTTGGAACGGGACGACATCGTACCCGGATCCACCCTCATATTCCTCGACGAGATCCAGGATTGCCGGAACGCACGCACATCCCTGAAGAGTTTCGCAGAGGACGGACGTTACGATGTGATCTCGTCCGGATCCCTCATGGGTGTGTCGAACAGGAGGAAGAGGAGGGGGGACGATGACGGGGAGGAACCTCCGCCCCTGATCCCGATGGGTTATGAGAAGGTGCTGACGATGAGACCCATGGATTTCGAGGAGTACCTGTGGGCCATAGGGTTCCCCAGGAACGAATTGGAACGCATCAAGGAATGCATCTCATCCCGCACAGCCCTGGACCCCATCGAACTCGACATCATCGGACGGCATTTCAGGGACCACATGATCGTCGGCGGGATGCCCGAATCCGTCAGACGTTTCGTCGAGGAGGGCAAGTACAGTTCATCCGGTGATGCCCTGGATGCCATCATAGGGAGCATAGCCGACGACATCAACCGCTACAACGATCCGATCAACGCCAGGAAGACGTTCAGATGCTTCGAATCGATTCCGGAACAACTGTCGTCCAACAACAAGAAGTTCCAGTACTCCCGTCTCGAGACCGACACCGGGTCCCGCGCCTCATCGATGAAGTACTCCGGGAACCTGTTGTGGATCGAGGGTGCAGGGTACGGGAACTTCTGCTACGGATTGGAGTCCCCGGAACTGCCGTTCAAACGCATCGATGATTCGTTCAAGGTCTACATGTCGGACACGGGCATCCTGGTCAGGATGATGGGGCGCAGTGCCGCCATGGCCATCTTCGACGGCGACATGAGGTTCAACATGGGAGCACTGATGGAGAACGTGGTCGCCGAATGCATCACCAAGTGCGGTTACAGACCACGTTTCTACCGCAAATCCAGCGGCACGAACCAGATGGAACTCGATTTCGTGTTGGATCTCCTCGGGGAATGCACGGTGGTGGAGGTGAAATCCGGGAAGACACGCACATCACCATCCCTGAACAAGGTCGGGAGCGTGTTCAAGGTGGACCGCAGGATGATCTTCGAGGATGGGAACATAGGGGTTGACGAGAACGGAGTGGAACACTACCCGTTGTTCGCAGCCGCGTTCATGAACCTGTTGGAACGCAAGTGGGAGGGGCCGGAGTTCTGACCGCGGCCGTGGCCACGGTTATATCCGGCGACACCATCCCCGTGGACATGAAGGTCAGTCTCAAACCCGCATCCACTGTCTACCCGGAACCCGTCTTCATCATCGGAACGTACAACGCCGACGGGACGCCCAACGCCATGAACGCCGCATGGGGCGGCATAGCGAACGAGAAGCGCATCATGGTGTGCATCGACAAGGGCCACAGGACGGCCGCCAACCTGGTCGAGCGCGGTGCCTTCACCGTCGGGATCGCCGATGCGGACAACGTCGTCGCATGCGACTACGTGGGCATCGTGTCCGGGAACGACGTCCCCGACAAGTTCGCGAGGTCGGGCCTCCACCAGACCCCCTCGGACCTCGTGGACGCCCCCGTCATCGACGAGCTCCGCATGACGCTGGAGTGCAGGGTCGTCAGCTACGACACGGAGTCGGAGATGCTCATAGGCGACATAGTCGGGATAAAGGCGGACGAGTCCGTGCTCACCGACGGGAAGGTCGACCCCTGCAAGCTCAGACCGATCACGTACGACCCGGTCAACCGCAACTACCACGTCATCGGCGGGAAGGTCGGGAAGGCGTTCTCCGACGGGAAGGAACTTCTCTGAGACACATTTCAAAACGGGGGTCCTCCCCCGCCATTTATCTCCGGATCGACGGGAGAGGTTTGTGATGTCAGGCATCTGAGTGTCCGACACACACGGCGATGTGCCACTCCTATATATCGTTACCTGGAATCGACACAGACTGGATACATTTTACCGTCACAAACATGGAGTATCGAGGGCACGGGGGTGCATGCCGTGGGTACCGGAAAGAACAGAGGCTCCCGGTTATGCACCCCCGAGGTCCCCTTTGGCCCGCAGACCGCATCTCTTCACGCGCGGACACGAGGACTTGCAACCGGGCCCTGGGGCCCGTAATGTGGAGGAAAGAGATGCGTTCGACGCTTCGCACCTCTATTGGTTGGATGATATAGCCAATATATATCACTTCCGTTGGATGGTTCCGGAGCGCCGTGACGTCCCCGTCGCAGCGGGGATCACCTCATGTCGACGTTGCTGGGCTGTCCGCAACCGAACCTCCCGATGCCGTTCAGCATGGTGTCCAGGATGTACCTGCATCCGGACGTCGCCACCATGCACCTGCGCATCAGGTCCACGACACCGGGGTACGGCATCCCGATGGCGACATGGGAGCGGGCGGGATCCATGAGCACCCCGTGACCAGCCGTCACCCCGTCTGTGAACACCACCTCGCAATCCCCCGTGTCACCGGAGCCCATCGCATCCCCCGCACCTATCCCGTCGAGGAACCCGACGACTTCCGCGAGGTACGCCCCGTCGTGCAGGACCACGGAACGTGGGACCATCCTGAACACGGTGTGCATCCACACCATCAGGGGGTACACGGTGGAGGAGTCCCCCTCCAGGGCGAAGCCCTTGGCACGCAGTGAGTCGACGACCTTGTTGCAGTTCATCAGACGGGACAGCACGAGGGACTCGTCGGCGGACACCATCCCCAGGGCGGGGGCGGGGTCCACGCCCAGACGGTCCGCCACCTCCGTCAGCAGGGACCTCGTGGCGGCGTAGCCGACCGGGGCCCCCATCGACGGGACGAGTGCGGGCGTCCCGAACGTGTCCGAGTAGAACCGGGACGTCCCGATGGCGTACTCCGGGTGCACGACGACGTTGAGGTCCGACGATCCGGACGTCGCGACCTCCCCGTCCGTGCAGTCGCATCCGACGAACGCGTTCACACGGACGCCCATGGCCAAGAGCAGACGGGTCAGCTCCTCCCGCCCCTGCACCCATCCCAGATCGGACAGGTTGTAGCCGAGGATGTTCACGGACGGTCCGTCCGTACCGGGACCGTCGATGTCCATGGAGCACAGGACCGATTCCGTCATCAGGTCGAACCCCTCGTGGAACGACATGGACGCCAGGTCAGCATCGCAGATCACGGTGCCCTCGGACGGGATGCGGGAGTAGTCCGTGCACAGCAGGGAGGCCCCCAGCGTGTCGACCAGGACCGTCCTCCCTCCCTTCACCGACCTCACCGCGTCCAGGCCCTCCGAGACCTTGCACCCGGTGCCGAACACTATGTCGTCCGAGCCCAGATACGTGCACGGCAGACGGGACTGCCTGCTGAAGAACGGCGAGCCGCAGCAGCGGGGGTCCTCCTCCCTGTACTCCGGCACGAGGTCCCTCAGGACGATCTGTGCACGGGACCTGCATCCGCCCGCCCCGTTGACCAGGGTCGTGTTCCCCCTGAAACCCTCCGATGCGACCATCGCACCGAGTATGCCGTCGGGTTGGATCCTCACAGTCCCACCTTCCATCCGAGTCCCGTGGGGAGGTCCATGCTGTCGCAGAGCCTGCGGGCCCACTCCACGGCGCCGCCGATACCGAACACCGTGGGGTTCATCGAGCACCACCTCGCCCCGGAACGGGCGATTCTGTTGTGGTCGTTCGCCACCACTATGTCCGGTCCCAACCGCCTGTAGTCCTCCAGGAAGCCGCAGTACGATCCGTCCCATTCCACATCCAATCCATCGTATGCCGGAACCGCCTCCGCGGCGTCCACGACGTTTCCCTTGACGAACACCACCTTCACCACCTCGACACCCAGGTCGCGCAGGACCTCCAGCTGCCACTGCACGTCCGTGTGGGAGTAGCAGTAGACCATCGCCCTCCTGCCCCGCACGCGTTCCCTCAGAGGCGAGATGCCGTCGAGGTACCTCCTCCGGAGCAGTTCCCGTGCGGAGGCGGGGTCGCGGCCGGTGCGTCCGCACACCGCGTCCACCCATGCCAGGGACTGGGACAGGCCCACGGGAGGATCGAGGACCAGTGCCCGCGGCCTCCCGGTGCGCTCGGAGATCGTGTCGCAGACCTGCCCGTTGATGCGGGAAGCCCCGACCTGCACGTCCACCTCCCCCGCGCAGAAACGGGATATCTCCGGGATGGTGCAGTGGTCCAGGAACATCGTGTTGAGCCTCATCCCCATCGAACCCAGGATCAGGTCCAGCTCCCTCCTGTTCCTCTCCCTCCCGAACCCGTGGAACCAGCGCGACACCAGGTTGACGGTGCCAGGCTCGACGGGGACGTCCGGGTCCATGTAGGAGACCAATCTGTCCATCATACCGGACAGCCCCCCGAACCTGCTGCCCAGGAAGTTGGCGTCCGGCTCGATCGCGACCACGTCGGCACCGAGCTCATCGGAGAGCGATGCGGCGATCCCCGCGAGGTCCGTCGCGGCTATCTCGGTCGCACAGCTGTGGACCAGGAACACCGTGCGGAAACCGTCGGAGACCGCACGTGACACCGCTTCGGAGACCGCTTCCGCATCCCCGCGGAACAGGGTCCCGCCATCGATGCCGGTGCTGTACAGGTTGCAGGACGGCAGCGGCCCCGGTCTCTGGCCGTGCTCCTGCAGCATCCTGCGGCGGAACGCGTACTCCATGAGGTATGCGCAGTTGCGGGGACCGTGCAGGACCACCGCCGCATCGGGCACCCTCAGACCGGCCTCCACCGCACCGTGCGACGTGCAGGACGGCATCACATAGGAGCCGGAGTAGGTCATCCCGCGGTCGTGGTCGTACATCTCGAAGCTGCATCCGCGGCTCCGGGAGACGTCGCGGCACCCATCGCGCACCGGCCTCCCGGCGGCAAGGTCGGTCATGGCATCATCGGACAGCGGGGAGGCGGGGTGCAGCACGGGGTCGGACGTCACCGCACGTACCAGGTCGCCGATGGCGGCGGCCTCCTCCGAATCGGGGAAAAGGGAGACCAGCGTGGAGCCCCTGGCCTCCGCCTCGCGGAACCTGTCGCTGCGGGGTATGTCGCACACGACCGGGAGTCCCACGGCCTCCGCGAACCTGCGGACCCTCAGCTCCTCTCCGATGTCCCCGCGGCGGTTCATGACTATGCCGAGGACACAGTCCCTCCCGTTGAGGTTACTGATCCCGCGGAGGATGTTGTTGCAGGCGTAGAGCGACATGAACTCCCCGGATGTCACCAGGACGACGGCGTCGACGTTGTCCTCCCTCAGGGGGATGGAGAAGCCGCCGCAGACCACGTCCCCGAGGACGTCGCACACCCTGTAGTCGGCATCCACGTCGGAGATGCTCTCGAACAGCATCGCCATGCCCCTGCCGGCACATCCCGTGCCGACGGGTGCCCCGCCGCACTCCACACAGGACACACCGCAGCCCGTGTCCACCAGCGCGTCCGGACCGGATTCCGCGAAGGTCGCGACCGGCACACCGTCCGTGAGGAGACGCGTGGAATCGTGCTTGGGATCGCATCCGACATGCAGAACCCTGGCTCCCCCCGCGGACAGCGCGTGGGAAAGGTTCGCGGAGACAGTCGATTTGCCGATGCCCCCCTTCCCGTAGACCGATATCTTGAACATGATGGGGAGCTGTATGTAGTTGGATATATAATCCAATTATCTCCCACACCATCATGCCGGTTGACGGATGCGGACACAATCGTCCATCTAAGGGTTGTATTATATATCCAATATCAAAATCCATTCATCACGGGTGTGTTTCCGTCCCTGACCTAGGTATCCAACCGCACCCGTATCGGCTGAGCACATCGAACCAATCTCACAACCCGTGACGGGGACGGATGTAAACGCCTTATCCCCGGTGCCGGGTCTTCTTGTCCATTGCCGGCATCGGACCACTTAATATATTGGATTATACATCCAATACACATGACAGACCCCCGTAGGAGAGCCATACTCGTGACCAGCTTCGGAACGAGCTTCAACGAGAACCGCGCCAGGACCATCGACGTGATCGAGTCCAGGATCGCCGCCAACCACCCCGACTGGGAGTGCAGGAGAGCGTTCACCAGCAGGATGATCATAAGGAAGCTCCGCGAACGCGACGGGATGGAGATCGACTTCATCACCGACGCACTGGCGAGACTGGCCGACGAGGGTTTCGACACGGTGGTCGTGCAGCCCACCTACATAATGAACGGCATCGAGTACGAGCTGGTCGAGGATGCGGTCGGGGAGTACAGGGACCGCTTCGCCCACATCTCCCTGGGGACCCCGCTACTCACGGAGGATTCCGACTACGACGACGCCGTGTCCGCCATCGAGGCGGACATAATCCCCGCCGCCGCCGAGGTCGCGGGCGAGGGTGCGGCCGTCGTGATGATGGGGCACGGCACGGAGCACCATGCCAACGCCGCGTACTGCCAGCTGCAGCTCAAGCTGATGGCTGCCGGGCACCGCAACGTCTTCATGACCACCGTCGAGGGGTTCCCCACGTTCGAGGACACGGCGGACATCATGGAGGGGCTCGGGTTCTCCGACGTGGTCCTCCTGCCCTTCATGCTCGTGGCCGGGGACCATGCCAACAACGACATGGCCGGCGACGAGGAGGACTCCCTCCGCTCCTACATGGAGTCCAGGGGGTACAGGGTCCACTGCATCGTCAAGGGACTCGGCGAGTTCCCTGCGTTCGAGGACCTCTTCGGGGTCCATGCGGACAGGGCGATAGCGGAACTGGGTGGTCCCGAATGAACCCCCTCTCCGAGGCACTCGGTCTCGGCTGCAGGCCGGTGGCGGTCTACCGCTCGCCATCCGTCCCGGAGGACGCGGTCGTCCCCGAGGGGAAGTGCGTCATACCCCTGCTCCTGACGGGATGCGCCCGCAACGGCGGGAAGTACGCCGCGGATGCGGGTTCCATACGCTGCCACGGTGCAGTCGGGGGACTCGGTTTCGGCGGGATCCCCGACCGCGGCAAGACCGCTGTGAACATGTCCGACCGTCCACCGGAGGAGGGCAGACCCGGCAAGAGGTACTTCCGCGACCCGGAGTGCGCCATGAGGCAGATGGAGTGCGTCCCCGACATGGGCGACGGGGAGGACGCCATCGTGTTCCAGGACCTGGACTCGGCGGAGGCCGAGGGCATACCCGTGGAGGTCGTGGTGTTCCTGGTGAACCCCGTGGAGCTCTCCGCGCTCATGCAGCTCGCGGCCTTCTCCCGCACATCGGAGGGACCGGCGTCCACTGCACCCTTCGGACTCGCCTGCCAGCAGATCTACGCCATCCCCATGGGGGAGGCGGGTTCCGACGATCCCCGCGGCGTCATCGGCATGACCGACATGTACGCGCGCAGGTTCGTCCCCCCGGACATCCTCAGCTACGCGGTGCCGTACTCCCTGTACAGGAGGATGGTCTCCGACATCGGTGCATCCTTCCTCTCGCAGCAGAGGTACCTTGACAACCTGTCCGCCGCCTCCGAAGGGAAGTGGTGATCCTTCTACAAAGGCGGGGTATAGCCCCGCTGTTTTCAGCGCACACGGACCATGCGGAGACGACCGTTTCCCTGGTCCGTGACGCACACATCCACCGTGTCCCCGTCCGCATCGGACGGACCGCCGGTGCGATACGACACGACGGTGTACAGGAAGACGGGGAGGAACACCAGGGCCATCCCCGTCGACATGCCCGGGGACTCCCCGACCAGGGAGATGAACACGTTGGACAGGATCATGGCCCCCATGACCAGGTACACGAGCCTCCACCTGATGAACGCCGTTCCGCCGCATGCGGTCACGGACAGCTGATCCGCCCCGTCCACGGCGGTGATGGAGGTCCACATCCCGTGCGACCTCATGCGGACCGTGCGGACCCGGCCCCGGGACCCGTCGCCGGTACCGTGGAGACGGAGGGACATGGACAGCATCCACAGGACGGACAGGACTCCCGTCGACGACACGGTGAGCGATGCGGCCACATGATCGCCCATGGTGTGCTGCAACAGGGCGGACACCGTCAGGAGGGTCACAGCCACCACCATGACCAGGGCCTCCCTGCGGGACCTGCCGTCGACCAACCACACCCCGTCGATGCCCTCCGCAGGGACATCGTCCCACACGAAACGGGCGTAATGGCCCCTGTCCAGATACACGACGTCCACGGGATCCGCATCGGACATGTCCGGGACCCTACCGAGGATGCGCAGCGTGTTCACCGACATCCCGATCACGAGGACACCGGACACCACCGAAACCGCCACCGGTACGGCGTCCGACACCGGATCCCAGAGCACCAGGGGTGCGAACAGGACCGTGGCAACACCGAGGACAACCATGGAATCGCACTGTCCCCTGTAGGTGTCGGACCAGAAGACCGCGGAACCCCTCACGGTGCCACGGTCCGATCCGGCCTCGACGTACATGTTCCCGTACCCGTCGGCGGGGACGCAACGGAACCGGGCGGTCCCGCAACCCTCCGTTGGACCGTGACCAGACACCCTGAACCTGGATTGCAGGGCGGTAGCGGTCAACAGGATCCCGATCGCGGCACCCGATGCCAGCATCAGGAGGGTGGACCCCATCGCCAACCCCGCCACGCAGGCGAACGTCAGGACCACGGATGACACGCAGACGGCGAGCAGCACCGCACGGTTCCGGGGGCAGTCCCACTGCACCGTCCAGACGGTGTCACCCATCGGTACCGCCGTCCGCTTCGGACAGGTCCAGAGGTCCGTGGAACACCCTGGGGGACCACTTCCCGCCATGGACGGTGAAGCAGGCCGATGTGCCCCTCGGGAGCCTCCCGGCGACCGTCACCTCCACGGGTCTGCGGTCCGACGCCTCGGAGGCCAGCTGCAGGGCATCCCCACGCAGAGGCGTGTACACGGACAGCATCCCTAACCGGCCCCTGTCGGAGCATATCCTGAGTGCGATGTCACGGGACACGGGTTCCGACGACACCACCGTGGCACGGCGGTCATCACCGATGCCCAGCTTCGCGAAGTCCACGTCCGCCAGGATGTGGAAATCCCCCTCGCGGATGCCCGCGACACCGTCCGGACACATGATGGTCCAGTCGGTGCCCCCGAGGTCCACTGCGAGACGGAGGGTCCAGGAGCCCTCGAGTGGATGGAACCCGAACATACGGTCCATGCCCCTGCGCGCGTCATCTGGATCCTGGAACGGTCCGAAGAGACACATGCGTCCGGGGACCACCTCGCCATGGTGGACGCGCATACAGCACATGTCGACACCGAGCAGACCTGTGGAGGACCCGTATTCGACCGGTTCCCCTCCGTCCATGGCCTCCGACACGAGTGCATGTGCGTCGTCCCTCGACGGGGTGTACACGGTGAGTGCCCCCGCAGGGACATCGAGACGGCACACTGCGAGTGCGAGCTCGCGGGACACCGCGTCCTCGGTCACCACCGTGTCACCCACGGTCCTGCCACGGAGGTCCGTGGCCTGGTACACCAACCGGTACGTCCCGGGGAGGATCCCCTCCACGGAACCCCCGTCCATGGTGCGGACGGCGTGACGGCTGCCGCCGAGTGCCGTGCAGAGGACCAGTTCCGACCCCTCCAGATGTGCGCCGTAGGTGTCGTCCATGACGCCCTCGCGGAATCCCCCGGATGCGGACCCCGTGGTTCCCGCCGTGTTCTTCCGATAGAACAGGATGGAGGCCGCGAGGAACAGGACCGAGGCGAACAGGGATATGATGACCAGGATCATACGGTCCGTCACGACCTCCGAATCGTCACCGGATGCAGCATACACGGTGTCGCAGGGGACTGTCACTGATACCGCCACCAGCATCACGGACAGGATGAGCGCACACATCAGACGCCCACCCTTCCTTTCAATAGTTGTCATGGTTCCGTAACCGACTCCGGTGTTGATAAACGATTGTTGCATACGAAGATTATTGTTCCGTGTTCTTATTTCATATTATTTTAAATTATAGGAAAATAGATATATCTTCATTGGAACAACTAACACATCATAGTTCTATCCCGAACGCCCTGAGCACCATCTCCGCCGCACCGTCCGGATCCGTCACCGCCTCCTCGTCCCCTATGGTCACCAGACGCAGTCCGGACGCCATCGATAGGGCCACCCTGGGATCCAACGGGATCCCGGACGAACGCAGCACACCGCGGACCCGTGCCAGCATCATCGCCGACACCAGACGCAGCAGTCTGTCGAACCTGTGTCCGTCAGAACCCTTCGACGGATCCCCGTCGTCCAGGACGTCCAGCGGCGGACCGAGGTCGGACAGCGTGTCGTCCGCCATCGACAGCAGGCCGACGGCACGGTCCCAGTCCGACCCGGTGGTGATGGTGACGTACATCCCGACCCTCCTCCTCATCGGGTCCAGGACATCATGCCGGGCGGACACGTGCATGGTCCCGTCCGGACGGACGGTGTGGCGGAGGTACGGCACGGCATCCCTGGCTACCATGCGGAAGTCCCCGTCGGGATCGTCCGAGACGAGCCCCTCCAGCTCCGAACGGACCTCCGACACCCTGGTGTCTAGGGCGGAGCGGCCCCTGCGGTTCACGACCGTGTCCAGGGTGGGGTACACGTCCAGGACGTGGGTGCAGTCCCGGAGACGCGGATCGGATCCGTCCAGGTACGTGACACGGGTGCCCCCGTCCATAACGCCGATGCGGCCCCGGGTGTAAAGGCAGCGGTGACCGTCCACGGTCCTCCCCTCGGTGCACAGAGACCTGTCGCCGATGCGTTCCGCTATCCTCGCGACCGGCGGCGGGAGCAGGGTGGACGTCGCCACGGTGTCGACACCCAGACGGAGGAACCTGGTCAGCGACCCCGCATCCGTGAACGCGCTCTGGAGGATGAGCGTCACCTCCCCGGCCCCGCGGGCACCGGACACGAAACGGCACATCGTCTCCACGTCGCGGGGTGAACCGGACATCGCCAGCATGGACACGGGCACACCCTCGGGTGTCAGGGACACCAGCACGTTGGAGCCGCCCTCCGTCCTGAGGATCCCCTCGCCCATCACCGCGGGACGCATCGTCGGTCCGCCGGACGATCCCACGTGTACGCCGACCAGGTACCTCCCCGGGCACCTTGCGGAACGGAGGTCGAAGAACCTCCCGAGATCGGAGACGGTGGCGGTGCACCCGATGGGGATGCGGCCGTCGGAGGGGAAACGCAGGTCCAGGACGTCGGCTATGCACGTGCGGGAGAGACTGTGCATGGAACCGGACACGGGCTCCGTGCCGATCGCCTGCACCATGGACAGGGCGAGGATCCAAGGGGCATCCTTCCCGAACACCTCCCCCAGGTCCTCGGGGAGTCCGAGCCCGCGGGCCGCCTCGTACAGGATCAGGACGTTCCCCAGGTCGCGTGACGAGATGTATCCCGGCCCGGACGGCCGGGGGACCCTGCGCCGCGGGACCCCGAGCTCCCCCGTTTCCGGATCGACCCTGCCCCTGTACTCCCTGACGCGCCTCCCGTCCGCAGACGTCCTGTAACCGTAGACGTACCTTTCCGCCCTGTTCCCGGTCATGTTCTGTTACCTGTTGTTTATCTTCAATATTATATATAAAATTTTATCAATCATTAAATATATTTTATTTAAGTCACAGAATAATAATCCCATCAGAAACAACATGTTGAAAAACGGCCCCGACGATTGGACGTGCAGGTGGACCAAATGGACATCAAGACATCGGCCATGGCACTGGTCATCATCGCCATCATCGCGGCGATGGCCGCCATCATCGTCCTCGACACGGACGGGGATGGGACCGGTACGGAGACCATCGTGAACACCAGGGATTTCACATCCGTCGATCCCGACACGGGATCCGGCATGTCGGGAACGTTCACCGTGACCGACCGTGACGGCGAACTGGGCATCAGACTCGTCGCGGACATGCATGTGGCGGAGGGGGATAGGGACGGGATGTCCGTCCTCCTGGGGGACGAGGTGGTTCTCGGGGATTGGCACAGCAGCTACCGCGGGGGACACGGCACGGTCGTCGTGGGGGATGCGGACGGAAGGGACGGCTACACGAGGATCGTCGTCGGCGAGGCACCGGACGCCGGTGACGCCATGGGCGGCCGCGGGACCCTCGTGGTCGAATCCACCGTGTCGGATCCGTCCTCGGATGTTATTTCATTCACGGTGACCCACTCGCCGTCGGTCTCGGACACCTACAGGGTCCAGCTGACCCCGTCCGTGTACCCATGGGAGGACACGTACGGTCTCGACAGGATCGCCGAGGGTGTGTCCGTCACGGGGTTCGGTGTGACGACCGTCGACATCACCGACGGGTACATCGATGGCCTGACCTACGAGTCGGTACGGGAACTGCAGGAGACGATGTCGTCCGAGGGGCTGGTCATCCTGAAGGGCGACGTGTCCAGGCTCGACGGGGCCCTCGGGACCATTGCATACGGCGGTTCCGCGTACACGGTCGTTCTCGTGTCGTCCGAGGTCGGGAAGGGCGTGACGTCCACCGACCTGATGGGCCAGGATCTCATCGACTACATCATCGGGTGGGTCGGGGAGAGCCTCCGGAGGGCATCCTGAACACCGGTCCGGCCCTCCCGGGGGCCGGACCTCATCCGGGACACACCGGGGACGGTTCCAAGCGTCCACGGACTTTCATCATCGGGAGGCTCGATCCGTTTCCGGTCAACAACCATGCATATTCATCAACAAATTATCAACTTTTTAATTCATCAATGTATAAAAAAATACATTACTACACAAAATTATACATAAAATTCTAATACAAGACCTCGATACCACCCTCATGGCAACACCCAAGGATGCTAGGATAACATTGGATGCCGAGGAGATGCCCCGCAGGTGGTACAACCTTGCAGCGGACCTTCCGGGACTGGCCCCGCCGTTGAACCCGTCCACGGGGGAGCCCGCGAGACCCGAGGACTTCAGACCGATCTTCTGCGACGAGATCATCAGGCAGGAAGGGTCCAGGGAGAGGTTCATAGACATCCCCGACGAGGTCAGGGACAACCTGGTGTCCCTCAACAGGCCCGCCCCCTGCAGAGGGCGTACCACCTCGAGAGGATGCTGAAGACCCCTGCGAGGATATACTTCAAGAGGGAGGACATGAGCCCGTTGGGAAGCCACAAGGGGAACACGGCACTCGCCCAGGCGTACTACAACGCGGAGGAGGGCATCCACACCCTCACCACCGAGACGGGGGCGGGACAGTGGGGGACGGCCCTGTCCATGGTCTCCAACCTGTTCGACATCGACACTACGGTGTTCATGGTCAGGGGGAGCTACGACCAGAAGCCGTTCAGGAAGACCCTGATGAACATGTACGGTGCGACCGTTCACGCCTCGCCGAGCAACGTCACGTCGTTCGGACGCAAGGTCCTGTCCGAGCATCCCGACACCACCGGTTCGCTGGGCATAGCGATATCGGAGGCATGCGAGATGGCCGTCGGCGACGATCACACGTGCTACGCGCTGGGGAGCGTGCTGAACCACGTCATGCTGCACCAGACCGTGATCGGACTCGAGACGCTCGAACAGATGAGGATCGGGGAGATCGAACCGGACTGCATGATAGCCTGCGTGGGCGGAGGGTCGAACTTCGCCGGATTCACGTTCCCCATGATGTACGAGAAGATGCGCGGCAGGAGCGACTGCGAGATCGTCGCCGTGGAACCGGAGGCGGCACCCTCCCTCACCGAGGGGGAGTTCAGATACGACCACGGGGACACGGCTGGGATGACTCCCCTGCTGATGATGTACACCCTCGGCAGCGGGTTCATCCCGAAGGGCATACACGCCGGCGGACTCAGGTACCACGGGATGTCGCCCCTGGTGTCCGCGGCGTACGACAGCGGGATGCTGAGCGCCGTGTCGTACGACCAGCTGCAGACCTTCGAGGCAGGGGTGATGTTCGCCAAGGCGGAGGGCATCGTGCCGGCCCCCGAGTCCTGCCATGCGGTGAAGGCCGCCATAGACAGGGCACTGGAATGCAGGGCCACCGGCGAGGGGAGGACCATAGTGTTCTGCCTCTCGGGCCACGGACTGATCGACCTGCACGGGTACGGACAGTTCCTGGACGGCACCATGCAGTCGTCCGCACTCTGAGGGACCCGTCCCGACCGTGGGGACGGGTGGGCCTCCGCCCCGTTCCCACGGACAAACACCCATCTGCCCCGTGCGGAGGTAAAACCTTATTAATAGTAGTTAATAGGAATTAACAAATATGAGCACCGCCTGGATACGACAGGACCCCGCGCATCCGGGAGACCGGTATGGGGAGGGGTCCGTATCGGAAGTGAACACCGATGATGGAATCCAACAGAAGGTACGGATTGAACAAGGAACTGGCGCAGATGCTGAAGGGAGGGGTCATAATGGATGTGACCACCCCGGAGCAGGCAGGCATCGCGGAGGATGCGGGTGCATGCGCCGTCATGGCGCTGGAGAGGATCCCGGCGGACATCAGGGCGGCCGGAGGGGTCTCCAGGATGTCCGACCCCGGGATGATCAGGGGCATACAGGACGCGGTGTCCATCCCGGTGATGGCCAAGTGCAGGATAGGCCACTTCGTGGAGGCGCAGATCCTCCAGGCCATCGACATCGACTACATAGACGAGTCCGAGGTCCTGTCCCCCGCGGACGATGTGCACCACATCGACAAGACCGCCTTCGACGTCCCGTTCGTCTGCGGTGCCAGGGACCTGGGGGAGGCGCTGAGGAGGGTGGCCGAGGGCGCGTCCATGATCAGGACCAAGGGGGAACCCGGCACGGGGGACGTGATCCAGGCGGTCTCCCACATGAGGGCCCTGAACGCCGGGATCTCGGGACTCCGCTCCGTGCGCGACGACGAGGTCTACGAGTACGCGAAGGACCTCCGCGTGCCCCTCGACCTGGCTGTGTACGTCCACGAGAACGGCAGGCTGCCGGTGGTCAACTTCGCCGCCGGGGGGATCGCCACACCCGCCGATGCCGCGCTCATGATGCAGCTCGGTGCCGACGGGGTGTTCGTGGGATCGGGGATATTCAAATCCGGCGACCCGGCGAGGAGGGCCGAGGCCATAGTCACGGCCGTGTCCAACTACGACGACGCATCGATCCTGGCCGAGGTCTCCACGGGCCTCGGGGAGGCCATGGTGGGGATCAACAGGGACGAGATCGAGAGCATCGGGAACATAAGGATGGCGGAGCGCGGTCAGTGATGGCGACAATCGGCATCCTGGCCGTCCAGGGGGCATTCCGCGAACACGCGGACGTGCTCCGCTCCCTGGGTTCCGACTGCTTCGAGATCAGGAACGCCCGCGACCTGGGGAGGCCGATGGACGGGCTGGTCCTCCCGGGCGGGGAGAGCACCGTCCAGGGCAAGCTCATCACCGACCTCGGCATGGGGGATGCGCTGCGCTCGATGATCCGCGACGGGCTCCCCGTATTCGGGACCTGTGCGGGGATGATCCTCCTGGCGGAACGCATCGATGACGGGCACGTCGCCCACCTGGCGACCATGCCCATCGCCGTCAGGAGGAACGCGTACGGCAGACAGCTCGGCAGCTTCTCCGCCACCGGGTCCTTCGGTCCCCTCGACGGGGTACCGTTGGAGTTCATCAGGGCGCCCGTCATCGAATCGGTGGGTGACGGTGTCCACGTCCTGACGGAACACGGGGGGCA
Organism: Candidatus Methanomethylophilaceae archaeon; assembly: GCA_017461225.1. GTDB lineage: Archaea > Thermoplasmatota > Thermoplasmata > Methanomassiliicoccales > Methanomethylophilaceae > Methanoprimaticola. Next base: position 17,156 of record JAFTYV010000004.1, on the reverse strand, counting down.
TACGGTCGCGGCCAGGTACGGGAACCAGCTCGTCACCTCGTTCCACCCCGAACTCACCGGGGACACCAGGGTCCACCGGTACTTCCTGGACATGGTGTCCGGCCGGCGCACCGCCGCCGGGAACTGACCGCCCATCGGCGGACCACCACGAGGGGGCGACGGCCCGGACCCGGGCCGACCCCCTCCACAACCTTCTCCATCTTCCAATTGCCCATATCCCGGACCTTTCATTTACCCCAGTTAATTCCTAGTAAATGATAGGTTTAAATAAATCAACGATGGTTTAGAGTCTGTCGAAAGACGGAGTCGATCAACATGACACACAACAACATTCCAAGGGGACCGAACAACGTGGACGGGAGGAGGTTCGAGACACTGCAGCTCCATGTGGGCCAGGAGGAACCAGATCCCGCCACCGATTCACGGGCGGTCCCGATATACCTGACCACATCCTACGTGTTCAGGGACTCCCAGCATGCGGCGGACAGGTTCGGGCTCAGGGATCCGGGGAACATCTACGGACGCCTCACGAACTCCACCCAGGACGTCCTGGAGAAACGCATCGCGGCACTGGAGGGGGGTACCGCTGCCCTGGCCGTGGCATCGGGTGCGGCGGCCATAACGTACTCCGTGCTGAACATCACGAGAGCGGGGGACAACATCGTCTCCTCGAAGAAGATCTACGGCGGCACGTACAACCTGTTCGAGCACACACTGCGCTCGTACGGCGTGGACACGACGTTCGTGGATCCCGACGACCCCGCGGAGGTGGAGTCGGCCATCGACGGGAACACCAGGGCGCTCTTCGTCGAGACCCTCGGGAACCCCAACTCCGATGTGGCGGACCTCGAAGGGCTCTCCGAGATCGCGCACAGGCACGGGATACCCCTCATCGTCGACAACACGTTCGCCAGTCCGTACCTGCTGAGGCCGCTGGAGCACGGGGCCGACATCGTGGTGGAGTCCGCCACGAAGTTCATCGGCGGCCACGGGACCGTCCTCGGAGGGGTCATCGTGGAGGGCGACGGCTTCGACTGGGGCAACGGGAAGTTCCCCGGCCTCTCGGAACCGGACGCCAGCTACCACGGGATATCGTTCTACGATGCCCTTGGGAACACGGCCTTCGTGACCAGGATCAGGGCGGTGCTGCTCCGCGATACCGGTGCGTGCATCTCGCCGGTGTCCGCGTTCGTGCTGCTCCAGGGTCTGGAGACGCTGTCCCTCCGTCTGGAGAGGCACGTGAGCAACGCGCTGGCGGTGGTCGACTACCTCAAGGACCATCCGAAGGTCAGGAGCGTCAGCCACCCCTCGCTGGAGGACCACCCCAGCCACGCGACGTACGAGAGGTACTTCCCGGACGGGGCGGGATCCATATTCACGTTCGAACTGGACGCGGACGAAGAGACCACGAAGAGGTTCATCGACGGCCTGAAGCTGTTCTCCCTCCTGGCGAACGTCGCGGACGTGAAGTCCCTCGTGATCCACCCCCGCAGCACCACCCACTCGCAGCTCACCGACGATGAGCTCGAGGAACAGGGGATCACGGGGTCCACGGTGAGGCTCTCGGTGGGGACGGAGCACATAGACGACATCATAGCCGACCTGGAACAGGCGTTCGGGAGGATCTGAGACGCCGTGACCGGCGGAGGCGCTGAGATGGCACCTGACACGATCTACCTCGACAACGCGTCCACGACCCCCCTCCGCGGAGAGGTCCTGGATGCGATGCTGCCCTACCTCACGGGGGAGTACGGGAACCCGGCGAGCATACACCCCATGGGCAGGACGCCCAGGGATGCGGTCGCACACGCCAGGGAATCCGTCGCATCCCTCATCGGAGCGGATCCGTCGGAGATCTACTTCACGTCCGGAGGGTCGGAGTCCGACAACTGGGCGCTGAAATCGGCCGTCCTGGGACCGCATCCGCGCGGGAGGCACGTGATCGTGTCCTCCATCGAGCACCACGCCATCCTGAACACATGCTCCCACCTGAAGTCCATGGGGGTCGAGGTGACGTACCTCCCCGTGGACCGGGACGGACTCGTCGACCCGGCCGTGGTCGAGGCCAGCATACGGCCCGACACCGCGGTCGTCTCGGTGATGGCCGCCAACAACGAGATCGGGACGATCCAGCCCATCCGCGAGATAGGCGGGATCGCCCGCGACCACGGCGTGCTGTTCCACACGGATGCCGTCCAGGCGTACGGACAGGTCGACCTGGACGTCACGAGGGACAACATCGACCTCCTGAGCGCCAGCGCGCACAAGCTCGGCGGACCCAAGGGTGTCGGGTTCCTCTACGTGAGGAAGGGCGTGCACCTCGACCCGCTCATACACGGCGGGGAGCAGGAGCGCGGCATCCGCGGAGGTACGACGAACGTACCCGGCGTGGTGGGTTTCGGGAGGGCCGCGGAACTGGCCGGAGCGGGCATGGCGGCGGACTCGGAGCACGAGAGGACGCTGAGGGACCACCTCGTATCGAGGATCCTCAGCGAGATCCCGTACACCAGGCTGAACGGACACCCGTCGTCCAGGCTCCCGGGGAACGCGAACATTAGCTTCGCGTTCGTCGAGGGCGAGGCACTGCTGATGTCCATGGCCATGAACGGGATCTGCGTGTCCACCGGATCCGCCTGCGCATCGGGGTCGCTGGACCCGTCCCATGTGCTGCTGGCCATCGGTCTGGACCATGCGACCGCGCACGGGTCGCTCAGGTTCACGGTGTCCCCTCGGAACACGTTGGGGGAGATCGACCGCACGGTGGACGTGTTGAAGGAGGTCGTCGGCAGGCTGAGGGCGATGTCGCCCCTCTACGAGGACCATATCAAGAACGGAGAAGAGACCAGAGGATGATCGAATGTACGACGGAGTGTACAGCGAGAAGGTGATGGACCACTTCACGAACCCGCGCAACGTAGGCGAGATAGAAGGCGCCGACGGGGTCGGGACCGTGGGGAACGCGAAGTGCGGGGACATCATGAGGATATACCTGGACATCGACCACGAGACCCAGGTCATAAGGGACTGCAAGTTCAAGACATTCGGATGCGGGGCGGCGGTGGCGACCAGCAGCATGGCGACCGAGATGGTGAAAGGGAAGACCATCCAGGAAGCGCTGAAGGTCACAAACAAGGCCGTGATGGAGGCCCTCGACGGGCTCCCACAGGTCAAGGTCCACTGCTCCCTGCTGGCCGAGGAGGCCGTGCATGCGGCACTGTGGGACTATGCGGAGAAGAACGGAATAACGATAGAGGGTCTTAGGAGACCGAAGAAGGACGTACACGACGAGGAGGAATGAAGATGAGGACATATGGAAACGTGACAGAACTGGTGGGGCACACACCCCTGTTGGAGCTGAAGAGGATCGAGGAGGAGAACGGGTTGAAGGCCAGGGTCCTGGTGAAACTGGAGCTGTTCAACCCCGCGGGAAGCGTGAAGGACAGGATAGCCAAGGCCATGGTGGACGATGCGGAGGAACGCGGACTCCTGAAACCGGGATCGGTGATCGTGGAGCCCACATCGGGGAACACCGGCATCGGACTCGCATCCGTGGCGGCCGCAAAGGGCTACAGGATCATACTGACCATGCCCGAGACGATGAGCGTCGAACGCAGGAACATCCTGAAGGCGTACGGTGCGGAACTGGTCCTCACCGAGGGATCCAAGGGCATGAAGGGCGCGATAGAGGCGGCCGAGAGGATCGCCGCGGAGACGCCCGGAAGCTTCCAGCCGAGGCAGTTCTCAAACGAGGTGAACCCGCGTGTGCATCACGAGACCACTGGCCCGGAGATCTGGGATGACACCGACGGGACCGTGGACGTGTTCGTGGCGGGCGTCGGGACAGGCGGCACCATCACCGGTGTCGGGAGCTACCTGAAGTCCAGGAACCCGGACATCAGGGTCGTTGCGGTGGAGCCGGACAGCTCACCGGTGCTCTCCGAGGGCAGACCGGGACCCCATAAGATCCAGGGCATAGGGGCCGGGTTCGTCCCGGACGTCCTCGACACGGACGTCTACGACGAGATCGTCAGGGTGAGGGACGAGGATGCGTTCGAGACGGGACGCGAGATCGCACGCAAGGAGGGTGTCCTGGTGGGCATATCCTCCGGTGCCGCCCTGTGGACCGCCATCCAGCTCGCCAAGAGGCCCGAGAACGAGGGCAAGACCATCGTGGCCCTCCTCGCGGACACGGGGGAGAGGTACCTCTCGTCCGCGATGTTCAACACGACCGGGTGAGCGGTCGTAAAAAGCACCGGGGTGGCCTCCCCCCGGTGCGATCATTCAATCGTTTCTATGACCTGGACTCCGGCCCTGTCGTACTCGTCTATGAGGTCCTGCAGGGTCGTGTTGTCCACGATCTCCCTGACGGCGGCGTCGAGGCGGTCCCATAGCGATCTGGTCGGACACGGGCCGGTCAGCCCGCAGGAGCAGTCCCCGTCGAGACACGGTGCGGGGCTTATGGACCCCTCCGTGGCACGAAGGATCATGCCCACGGTGTAATCCGAGGGTTCACCGACCAGCACGTATCCCCCCTGGGCGCCACGGACCCCCTTTAGGAACCCTACACCCACGAGCAGCGGGACGATCTGCTCCATGTACTTCACGGATATCCCCTGACGGGACGATACGCTCCTGAAGCTCACGGGACCCTCCCTGTCGTGGATGGCCACATCCAACATCATGCGCACCGCATACCTTCCACGGGTGGAGACCTTCATCGATGGGGAATCGCGACGGTGGTATATGGAGACCACCCCCGCCCTGGATCGGAGTGGGCCTCGCGCATCCACGATCGCCGCCAGACCGAACGTCCCCGGAGAGGTGCCCGCCCCGGCCATTGCCCCCTGCCTTAAACGCTCACGGAACGGACCGAGTCCCCACATGCATCCATCAGCCCCCCGAGATCGATCCCGTCCGTGGGGATGTGGAGGAACCAACTGTCCGGATGCCCTGGGTCCCCCGATGCATCGCTTGCCGATGTCCTGAACATCGTAACAAAACGATGAGAGGGAACCCGAGGGTGCCCCATGGTCTGGGCTGGTCGACGGGGATGGCGAACACGGTCATGTCAGACGGTCCGCTACCGGTGCTTCGGATATCGATGTTTCGGATCTGGGTCTAAGCGACCATTGAGGGTACATCTGTGTCCTTTTAATGTACGTTCAGAGAGCCGCACCCCTTGTCGGACCATGTTGCCGACCTTCGGTTTCAGGCTCCCGGACAGCGGCGACCTGATCATGGACGTTCCCCTCGACGAACCCGATGGGAAATTCCTCCGGAGGCAGTGCGAAGCATTCAGAAGGGGGGACGGAGGAGGTGATGCGTATCAGTCGCTTTCCCATTCGGATTCGAGATCCTGTTTGATCTTCAGACATCTCTCCTTGAGTACGGGAATATCCTTCTGGATGGTGTTCCACTGTTTGACAAGGTCGTTATTGTGGTACTGGTGCGCAGCACGGTCGCGCATTCCTGCTATTTCGGACCATGGTACGTCCAGGTATCTCTCTAAGAGTTGCGAGGACAGTCTCTTCACAGCCTCGCCTATCTGCAGGATACCGAACGCTGTGCTCCACTGGTATTGTAGGCTTTCCATGAAGTCCTCAGTATCGTCACCGTACAGATCCCTGGTGGCCAGGATTCCGTCACAGTACTCCAGGATAGCCTCGATGTTCTCAAGATCATGCTTCATAGAGCAGTCTCCTGTCCCTGAGGACCTCTCTGCTGAAGTCGTCCGTGAGGGATTCCTCGCAGACAACGTCGATCTCCGCACCGAGGGCATCCCTGAGGTCCACATAGAAACCTCCGACCTCGAAGAGACCATAGTCATCTGGCGTCAGGATACAGAAGTCGTAGTCGCTGTTCGGGCAGTTGTCGCCACGGGCCCTAGAACCGAAGAGGTACACGCGGATCATCCCATGACGGGCAGCTACTGCTCCGACTATCAGACAGAGCTCCTCGAACGTGTACTCCCTCACTTCACCCATGATCATGGGATGGCGTTCGCGCTATATAAACAGAGGTCGAGGCGGACATCACATGTCCACGATCGCCGCCAGACCGAACGTCCCCGGAGAGGTGCCCGCCCCGGCCATCCCCATGGTACGCAGGCGGCAGTCCGAACACCCCATGTACAGGAGGTACCCGACGACCCTGCATCCGGAGAACCCGCTGGTACCACAACAACGTGACGACCTCTCCCACAGAGGAGTTCCGGGATCGTCGATCCGGAGGTCGACCACCTCCAACGGCTCGTGCGGGGTGTTCCCGTGACGGGAGGTCCCGACCATGGTCTCCCTGCCGTAGACGCTCACGAAACGTACCGAGTCCCCGCATGCATCCATCAACCCCCCGAGATCGATCCCATCCATGGGGATGTGGAGGAACCACCTGTCCGGATGCACCGGGTCCGTGCCCATGCGGTCGAGGATCCGCGTGTTGTGGACCGTCGTGGGATCCGAGCGTGTGAATATGTACGCCCCATCCCCGAGGATGTTGTCGGCGTTCTTCACCGGCGTGTCCCCGGGACCCCTCCTGGAGATGTCGATGCGGGCTACCGAAACCTCGTCGTCGAGGAGGGGCATGTGCCTCTGGTTGCAGAGGACGATGGTCCCGCCGTAACCGCCCAGGTACCTGTAGACGTACATGAGCGTCTCGGGATCGGTCCCGTGTCCGTGTCCGACCGTCGGGATGTACGCGTTCCACATCCCGACATCCGTCCCGAGGACCCTGTCCACACGGGCGGAGGTCCTGCGCCTGTCGGGTGACAGGATGCCCTGCACGGATCCGGCCAATCTGCGGTCGAACCTCGTCCACCCCATGCAGCCGTCGACGAGCCTGTCGGTGTACTCCTGCGGATCGAACGCGTCCATACCGAGGAGTATCCCGGAATTCGGCCTGTACTCGAACAACGGGGCTGGGGACTTGAGCGGCGGGAGTACGCGCACATGGTCCTCCAGGGGCACATCCGTCAATATCATACCAAACCGACCTCTCTGTCAACGATGATCATGGGCTCGTCACGGGATGCATGTCCGCGGATATCACCGTACCCATGGTCGCGATGAGGATCGTGCACCAGCCCCGTGATCAACGCCCCACAGGTGCCGACCCCGTGCATCCACTGGCGTGTTCCGAGATGCGGTACGGTCCGCTCCGCACGGCATCTGTCGTGAAACGGAGTCGGGAACATGGTCGGGATTGGCTGAAACCGCAACACGACATGGTACTTCCATCCATTGCATCTAACAACCCCATCCGTTGAAATACCGTATCATTTCTCCTCACCTTGGTTGTGAAGAACCACCTGTTTGACTGGCATCTGATCCGAATCGTGACGGGTTCGGAAGGACGTACATCGAAATGAACCACAGACAAATGCTCCTGTTATCGGCGGTCATCGCCGTTATCTGAGGTTACATCCAACATCCAGAGGAGTTGATGACATAAGGGATCTGGTTTTCACCATCAAAGGAAGAACGATGAAATCCATCGGGGTGATTGCTGTCGTGGCGATCATCGTCACCGCATCCGTCCTCTGGGTACAGGGGAACAGGGGCGAGGAGTTCGACCCGTACGACTACCCATGGCCGGATGTATGGCATGTCACGGCGACGGAGACGTTCCACATCGACACGCCCGAGGGGGCGTACGTGGACGGTGAGATCGTGCTGTACGAGGAACCCGATGGGATGTCGGGTGTGCTCTCCGCGTACTTCCACTACGAGGAGCTGACCCCCGAGATGGACGACTACGGTCTGACCGTGTGCATCCCGGACGAGTTCCTAATCACAGACGTAATGACGGACTACGACGAACCTGGGAAGATCGTCGCCGACAGGGTACCGGGTTACTTCCATGCCGTGTACATCGGGTCGTCTTGGTCCTTTGCTGGTTTCCATCCCGGAGGGTACTGTGTTGTCGTGGAATTCGAGGAGTTCGGGGACATCGACGAGAGTGACGGGGTGCTTGAGTTCATGATCGGTCTCCACTCGGACAACATCGTGAGACCTGTCATCGAACTGCCACTGGACGGGGAGCGATCATGAGGGCGTCGGAGAGGGTCGTGCTGCTGTTCACGGCCCTGATCGTCGCATCGGTCGCGGCGTTCCTCCTGGTGTCGGACGGCTCCCCCGACGATCCGGACGATGGATCCGGCCCCGACATCCACGGGGTACCGGTGACGGAGACGTTCCGTCATGAGACGTCGGACGGCGCCTACGTGGAGGGCAGGATCGTGCTGTACGAGAACGACCTGGGGCTGTCGGGATTCCTCACGTTGGACCTCCATTACGACGAGGTGCATCCCACGTGGTACAACGAGTTGCTGCTCGTCAGGATCCCAGGGGAGTTCGGCGTGACCGACATCATGACCGATTACGGCCCCATCTGGTCCGACGACATCTGGGGCACATTGCCCGGTGTGGATTTCAGCACCGTCGCGAAGATCACGGGGTACACACAGGTCGTCATAGGTCGCGATGACGACAGCCGCGTTCCGGGGGACTACACCGTCATGATCTCGATGGAACCGTCCGGTCTCGTGTACGGGGATGGGGGCAGGTTGGTGTTCACGGTCAAGTTGGAATCCGGCGATCCGCTGGACGTGGTCGTGGAGCTACCGGACCGTTCCTGAGGATGTCGTCGACGTCGCCGCGGCACAGGAGGCCGATGACATGGATGTACCGGCCGATGTCGCTGCCGTCCCAGCTCACTTCCGGACCATGGTCCGGAGATGGACCTGGTGTCAGACCGGCGGTTCCGATCGGATCCGACTGTGAACCATGTACCATGCACCCACAGGACCGGGGATCCGATCCCCATCCACGTGCCCTTGGCGGAACCGGGTCTTCCAGACCTCGATGATCCCATGAAACCGTATGCATCACGATCGGATGGGGTCATCCTGCAGATGGTTTCCCGGTTCATGTCTAGCTCGTCCGTGACCCATGGTCCAGTTGTGAGCTGGGGACACATCGGATGGTGCATACGATGTCCGGTGCACGGAACCATCATCGATCTCCGATCCGTGTTCCCGTCGGACCGTGCACGGTTCCTCCGGAGGCGGCAGGCCGCATACGGCACAGCATTGTTGAACATCATACCATCGTATCCCCGTCATCACCAGGTGATTCCCTCGTGGCACCGCCATGCAACCTTCCACCGCCCTGATTTAATACAGGGTGGATGATGGGTATGACGAGGTGTGCCGATGGCTACAGTATCATTCGATAGGGCGTTGATCATCGATTCCGATCAGGCGGCCGAGAACTTCATCAGGGCCATGGATGCAGCGGATGCAAGGGGTACACTCGGGTTCACCGACCTGACCGAGGAACTCCGCCGTGGTGACGAACTCATCAGAAGGGGCATCCGCCTTTGGGGACCATCGTGAGGTTGTCTCCCCTCATCGAATCGGAGGGGAGTCGAAGGTACAGGAGTTCCTCCGAACATTCAGGTGTTCCAGGGACAGCGATCTGGGGACGTTCCTCCACGACCGTGCGATATTCTACGAGAAGAAGGGCAGGGCCAGGACGTATCTCATCGTAGATTCGGATGATGAACACGACACGATAGTGGCGTACATCCCCCTGGCGATAACCCACCTCACGGTCTGCGAGGACACCCCGTTGTCCAAGACCATCCGCAAGAGGATGGATCTCCATGACAACATGACCGATGCGTACCTCATCGGTCAGCTCGCAAAGGACGACCGCGTGGAGGAGCGCATGGGTCACGAACTCATCAGGGTGGCCATCAACCTGATACGTCCCGGTTTCGAGATGTTCGGATGCCGCACCATCCGCATAGACTGCAAGGAACCTCTTCTCAAGTTCTACGAGAGGGAGGGTTTCTTCAGGATCAGCACGGAACCGGTCGACGGACTGTACAGGATGGTCTGTCTGATCTGATCGGAATCGGGAACAGGCGATCAACACCTCGGTCGCCCATCGGCATCGGTCTCCGAACATGCCATAGTACATCGTTGTCCATCGGATTGCAACGTGGTTTCAATTCAGCAACCAGTCGTACAGGTTGACCACATCCACGCCCTCCTCCGATCCCAGTCCCAGGCGGTCCAGGGTCAGGATGGTCTTCCTCCAGTTGTCGCGTATGCCGTTCAGCGGCCTGAACTCCCTCTCCCTGGTCTCCGGCGACGTCATGGTCAGGGTCACCTGGAAGTACTCGGTCACACCGTCCCTGGTGGCGGTGAAGTCCACCTCCGTGTCCCTGAACGATCCGACCCTGACCGTGTAACCGCGTCTCAGCAACTCTATGAACACCACGTTCTCGACCGGTCTGCTGATGTCCGTGCCCATGGCACCGCCCAATGCGACGTTCCTCATGCCCAGGTCCGTGGCGTAGTACTTCCCGTTGGTGTCCATGAGCCTCTTACCGACGATGTCGTACCTCTCCACGTGATGGAACAGCAGGGCCTCCGTCAACCCCTCGATGTAGCTGTCGGCGATCGTGGCGCTTATCCCCGCACCCTTGGATATCGCCGTCTCCTGTATCGATAGCGTGTACGGGGGAAACACCTGACGGATGCAACATAGAAAACATCTCGGAAGCCATCTCGTAGGCTTCAAGAGCATCGTCCTCATCCAGACCGGACCTTATGACAGAGGGGTAGTTGGCCTGGACCGCGTACGGGGACAGTGCCTCGGCGATCTCCATGGCCCTCTGACGACCTTCGAAATCCCCGAGTTCACGTACGAGTTTGCGTTGATCGTGAACCCAATCGACATCCTTGCCCTCGAAGATTAATCTGGCCTTCAGAATCTTCTCGGAAGCTCTTGCGGAAAGCATGCACACATTGTGGTGAGCACCGATGCTCATTGTCAGAAGTGCATGTGCCGATCTGATGTCCTCCTCGGCTGCATCTATGTACTCGACCACCCGGGACCTATGGGAATCAGGCTTCATAGGCGATTGCTCCGGTCCTGACGATCTCACTGGCGAATGAGTACGGATCGTCCTTGTTCTCCAGGAATTCCTGCGGCGTCAAGACGATGATGTCCATTGGGAGGTCGATGTCCGAAGTGGCGGAATAGATCTCCCTGGCACGTCTAGTGGGTTTCAGATCCGAATCCATGACGACAAGTATATCCAGATCGCTTTTGTCAGTGGCAGAACCACGTGCTACGGAACCGAAGACTATGATCATATCCGGATGGAACCTGGATACGATGAGATCTATTGTCTCATCTACAAGATCGTACCTGAACATCGTGTCACCATATTTTTGTGGATATATAAGACCCTGATCGAACAAACAACGATCATCGTGGTCAAACGTCTCAATAAAATCAAAGAAGAGATGAGAATAGTGCTCCCGTCGGGATTTGAACCCGAGTCGAAGCCTCGAGAGGGCTTCATGATTGGCCGCTACACTACAGGAGCAACAACACTGGGATAGTTCCCAAGTATATAATATTTTCCATGACTCCGAAGGCATCCGGTTAAAAGGGGACACGGCCATCCTCACCCCATGAGCATAGCTGACAGCATAGACCGCTTCTTCCATGTGACGGAACGCGGCTCCACCATCGGCACGGAGGCCAAGGGCGCCCTGCTGATCTTCCTGTCGTTGTCGTACATCCTGGTGGTGAACCCGCTGATGATGACCGATGCCGGCATGGACCGCGACGCCGCGTTCACCGCCACCATCCTCATCTCGATCTTCGGATGCATCCTGATGGGAATCTACGCCAACTACCCGGTGGCCATGGCCCCGGCGATGGGTATCAACGCGTTCTTCGTGTACAACGTCGTCGTGGTCATGGGCTACACCTGGCAGGCCGCCCTCGCCGCGGTGTTCCTGTCCGGACTGGTCTTCTTCGTCCTGTCCGTGTCCGGGATCAGGCGCATAGTCATAGACGCGATACCCCGTCCCCTCCGCTTCGGGATAGCCGCCGGGATCGGGTGCTTCATAACGTTCATAGGTCTGGCGAACGCCGGGATCGTCGTCTCCAACCCCAGCACCCTCGTGGCACTCGGCGACATGTCCGACCCCGGTGTTCTCCTCGCCCTGTTCTGCCTCTGCCTGACCTTCCTACTGTACGCGCGCAAGGTCCCCGGGGCGATCTTCATCGGCATGGCCGTCACCGCGGTCATCGGTGTGGTCATAGGCTGCATCGCACTTCCCGAATCCGTGGTATCCTCCCCCGCCGTGCCCGACTTCGGCGCGTTCCTGGACGGGTTCTCCTCCGACATGCTCTCCGCCGAGTTCGTGATGATCATCATCTCGTTCGTGTTCGTGGAGTTCTTCGACAGCTCCGGGACGCTCCTGGCCGTCGGCCAGAGGGCCGGTTTCGACGACATATCCGCCGGCAGGGCGCTGACAGCGGATGCCGCCACGGCATCCATCAGCGGTATCGTCGGGTGCACACCCGCATCCGCGTTCGCGGAGTCCACCGTCGGTGTGGAGGCCGGTTCCAGGACCGGTCTGACCGCGGTCTTCGTGGCCGCCCTGTTCGCCCTCGCGCTCTTCCTCGGCCCCGTGTTCCAGATCATCGACTACAGGTGCACCGTCGCCGCGATGTTCCTCGTGGGTGTCGCCATGATATCCGAGCTCAGGCACGTCGAGTGGGACGACTTCCCCCAGACCGCGGCGGTCCTGTCCACCATCCTGATAATGCTGCTGACCTACTCGATCACGGACGGCATAGCGTTCGGACTGATCCTGTACAGCGTGTGCATGATCGGTGCCGGAAGGCACCGCGAGGTGAGCCCGGTGCTCTACCTCGTCGCCCTGGTGTCCCTGGCGTACTTCATCGCCATGGCCTTCGGGCTGTGAGAACCGGATCACAGCCCGAGGAAACCGGGACCCCCGTCCGAGACGATCCTGCGGTACATCGCCTCGATGGCCTCGGACGGGGCAACACCGGCTTTCTGGAGTATCCCCTCGGCCTCCAGCTTCACGATGGGGTCGATGCGGGCGTTCACCACGGCCCCCCTCTCGCGGGAGGGCATACCCTGCAGCGCACCGTCGTAGACGGACGAGATGTACTCGTTGTACATCATGCCCCTCTCCTTCGCCAGTGCGCGTATGATGTCGGTGGTGCCGGAACCGTACTGCGACGACTTCTTCTTCCTCTCGGCCAGGTACGGGTGGCCGAGGTGGACGGCCACCTCCTTGAGCACCGCCTTACGTGAGTCCATGTCCGCCGGACGGAGCTCCTCCGGGGGCACCTCGGACACCCTGTCCAGGACCCTCCTGTCCAGGTACGGGTACATCAGCTCCTTGCGGAAGTGGGCGGCTATCGCCCTCTCGCACGGGACGGACACGTTCAGGAGCCTCTCGACACCGGCGTTCCTGAGGACCTCGTAGTCGCCGTCGGACGCGCCCACGTACTTGGCGCATCCCATGAAGAACTCGTCGGCACCCTGTCCGGTGACGACCACGTCCTCCCCCGCCTCCCTGCACACGCAGAACAGCTGCAGCTCGTACGAGATCGTGAACGGATCGGAGACCCCTGTGGCCGTTATCAGCTCCGCTATGCGGGCCTCGGTGTTGGACTTGGATATCTGCACGTGGTTCCACGGGAGCCCCAGTCTGGCGGACAGGTCCCTGGCCATCACCACGTCGAAGGCGTTGGCGGTGCCGCAGGTGTACAGCGTCACCGACTCGGCGTACTCGCGTGCTATGGCGGAGACCAGGCCGGAGTCGAGTCCGCCCGAGAACGCGACGGCGACGTCGCGACCCTCCACGGCGTTCCTGACCGAATCGACGATGGCGCTCTCCAACTCCCCGTATCTGAAGGACATGGGAAGGGGTAACGGGCCGCGGGATAAAACGTGCACACCCGCGGCCGGTGTTTTGGAGGTGTTCAACCCAGGACGAACCCGGCGATGTCGTCTATCACGGTGGGGTTCACGGTCATCTCGCCGTAGTACTCCGCCGTGGTGCCCGCACCCGGTCCCCCGGAGATGCAGAACATGTGGTTCAGTCCGAGGTACAGCTGGAATGACACGTTCCCCTTCCCGTCGAGGAGGTCCGTCCACGCCCCGTAGTCGTCCTCGGGGTCCACCTGGAAGTCGGCGGTGCCCTAGATGAACAGCATGGGGAGGTCGGACGCCAGTGCGGCGCCAGCATTGTCCCTGTCCATCATGGACAGGACGTAGTACGCGGGGAGTCCGAACACCTGCACGGAGTGGATCTCCGACTCCGGGATGTCGCGTATGCCGAGGTACTTCGCGTACTCCGCGTCCACCATCTGCTGCATGATGTCCCTCTCGGGTCCCGGCGGGACCTGTGAGATGAGGTCCATGTTCTGGTCGTACTGGATCTGGGAGATGTCCCTGGGGGACCCCGCCATGGAGACGAGCCCGTCGAAGACGCCGTCCGACTCCGCCATGATCGAGGGTGCCATCATCGCACCCTGGCTGTGGCCGACGAGGTACACGCGCTCGTAGCCCATGTCCCTGAGGAGCCTCCCCGCGGAGATCGCATCGTCGACGACCTCGTAACCGATGTCGAACGGTGCCGTACCGAGGTCCACGCCGAACGGGTCGGTGTAGGTCCTCTGGTCGTACCTGAGGACGTCCACACCGTGGGAGTTGAGTCCCCATGCGATCTGCTGGAAGATCTGGTTGCCGCCGATGGCGCAGTTCATGCCGTGGGACCCGGACCCGGGGACCAGGACCACAGCGACCCTGCGGTCGGACACGTCGCCGTACGAGAGCATCCCGCGGAGCGGCATCCTGTCACCGGTCACCACCTCCACGGGGACCTCGGTGACATCCTCCGGGACGTCGGCCTCCGACGGGAGGTCGCATGCGATGGTCGTGAGACCCTGCACCATCCCGTCGCCGTCCGTCGCCACGGCCATCATCACTCCGGAGTACGCGAACGCGGCGACGACGTAGTCCATGTCACCGCCCTGGTACGGGACCGTCCCCGTCACGTCCGTGAGTCCGGCATACGGTCCGAGGGCCGCCTCCAACGCGGAGACCGTGGCCGTGTAGTCCGCCCCGAGCGCCTCGGGGGATCCGATGGCCTCGCGGGCGGGTCCGCTGAGCATGCGGTACGCGCCCTCGTAGTCCCCGGAATCGAGACAGGTGACGAAACCCTCCGCCGACGGGGGCTCGTCCTGGACCGACCAGGAGAACAGGAGCACGACCGCGATCGCGACCGTAGCGACGGCCGCCAATCCGATGTTAGACTGCTTCATGGGCGATGCATCGCGGTACGTGCTCTTAACACATGCACCGACCGGCGATTGTTTCATAAACGGACAGCACGGTCCGATACCCATGGCAGACGACAGCAACAACTACGCACTCAACGAGGACGAGCTCAGGGAGGCGACCAAGCTCGCCGACAAGGGGGACGCCGACGCACAGATGAGGGTCGGATCCTACCACCTCCTGGGCAGGGCCAGGCCCGACTACTCCAAGGCCTACCGCTACTTCCGCAAGGCCGCGGACCAGGACAACATCCGCTCCATGTACTACCTCGCGGAGATGTACTACCACGGATGGGGCGTCACCAAGGACGAGGACAGGGCGCTCGAGCTCTTCGACACCGCCGCCGACGCGGGCGACCGCGACGCGGAGTACGCCATCGGCATGATGTACCTCAAGGGCGACATCGTCGAGAGGAACGTGGACAGGGCCCTGGACTTCTTCCTCAGGGCGGCCGACAAGGGGCAGTTCCAGTCCTACAACGCCATCGGTGCGATCTACGACGAGGGATCCTGCGTCGACAGGGACCCGTTCAAGGCCAGGGAGTACTACCTCAAGGGCATGGGCGCCGGCGACCAGAGGGCGCTGGAGAACCTCACCATCCTCGAGGCGAGGGAGAGGTCCAACGGCACCAAGGGCTGGACCGAGCCCGAGGAGCAGTGAACGGCGATCCGCCCCCGGGTCCGGGGGCGGTGACCCGTGCACATGTTCGTCAAACCGCTTTTATCCCACCGCTCCGATTCATTCATCATGTTCTCCAGGATAGCGGTGATCGATGAGAACGTGGGTGTCGACATCCACAAACTCAAGAAGAAGGTGAGGGACGGGGACGACCCCTCCGACGTGCTGCTCCTGGGGCTCCTGTACCTCACCGGCAACGGCATCGCCCGCAACCCCGCGAAGGCCGAGGTGCTCATCCGCAGGGCGGCCGAGGCGGGTTACCCCAAGGCCTGCCACGTCCTGGGCATCACGCTCCGCGACGGTACGTTCGAGACCGACCCCGTCGGCTCCCACATGTGGATCCTGCGCGCTGCGGAGGGCGGTGTGGCAGAGGCGCAGATGTACGCCGGGATCGACCTCCACAACGGGGACGGCGTCATGCGCGACGACCACGCGGCGCTGATGTGGCTGGAGAGGTCGCTCGAGAACGGCTGCGAGGACTCCAGGTACTTCATCGGGAACCTACGCTACTTCTCGGACGACGAGACCATACGCGACAGGGACCTCGGGATGTCCCTCCTGAACGCGGCATCCGACAACGGCGACAGGCAGGCGTCGATGGCGCTCTGCTCGGTGTACGCCAACGGCACGGGTGTGGAGCGCAACATGTTCATGGCGGAGATGATGCTCAGGAGGGCAGCCGCACAGGGTGACGCCGACGCGTGCCACTCCCTCAGCAGGCTCTACGCCGCCGGCACGCCGCACATGGAGAAGGACATGGGGAAGTCCTTCGAGATGCTCGTCCGCGCCGTGGAGCTCGGATGCACCGACGCCCTCCAGGACCTGGGTGCGGCGTACATGTACGGACTGGGCACGGGACGCGACATGGGGATGGCCATAAGGTACCTCAGGGAGGCGGCGGACAACGGGTCCCCGAAGGCACTGGTCAACCTGGGCCTGATCTACTCCAACGGGATGGGGGTCAGGAAGGACGAGCACCGCGCCGTGGAGCTGTACACCCGCGCCGTGGGCATGGGCGACAGCACCGCCATGTCGAACCTCGGCGTGATGTACGCGATGGGTGCGGGTGTGAGAAGGGATGTGGAGAGGGCACGCGAGCTGTGGACGAGGGCGGCAGACCTCGGCAACCTGAACGCCGTGGCCAACCTGTGCGTGCTCGAAGGCCTGGACGGATCCGATCCGTCCGGCGTGGCGTGCCGCGTGGATCTCGGGAAGGGGCCCGAGGTCGTGGAGCTGGGGAACGGGAGACGGGACTGACGCCCCGTCGCCTCGCTCACTCGGACTCGTCG
>JAFTYV010000019.1 GCA_017461225.1 Candidatus Methanomethylophilaceae archaeon | reverse complement strand
GACCTGAGGTGGGATTCGAACTTCTGTCTGACCGGGTTGGACCTGCGGGGTTCGACGAATCTGGGCATCGGGACGGGTGTAGGGTGCGGCCGTATTTCACAGGTTCGGGGGCGGTCGGGACGGTGTGACTGGTTGATGTGTTGTTGATGTTCCATCATGGAGTTTTATCCTTTTTGTGATAATCTAGAGCAGTTGTTCCTATGTTTGGAATAAGAATGAAAGGAAAGAGGGGACTCCTCGCCGTCGTCATGGCGCTCGCCATGGTGTTCGCCGGAGTGGCACTCTCCATCTCCGACAACGCGGTCGACGCGGACACCGAGAAGGTCGTGTTCGTCGACCCGGTATCCGGAGACGATACCAAGGACGGATTGTCCGAGGACAAGGCTAAGAAGACGATGCAGAACGCACTCACAGTCACAGGTGTGACGACATTGAGATTGCTGAACAATGTCACACTTGAGAAGACGTTGCAAATCGGCGTCAATGTGACGATCGATCTCAACGATAAGAAACTCAGCGTCACATCCGATGAAAGTGCTAGAGCAGCGGTCAACGCTGATGGGAAGACACTCGTGATCAAAAACGGCAGCCTCTATGTGAATATGACCGGTTACGTTGCAGGTTACGAGAGCGGTACCGGAGTGAACGCCATCAGGGCCGGAAGCCTTACGTTCGACGATGTGGTCGGTGAGCTGTACATCAACGCAACATCGACAGGTGTGCCTGAGGACACCAGCAGTGAGAAGAAGCAGAACAGTCATGCCACATGGGCAACCAACCTCACCATTCAGAACAATTCTATAATCGATGCATACGGGGCCAACAGGGGACTCTATGCACATCACATAACCATCGACAACTCCACTGTGACCTCCGGAGGATATGAGAAGGGAATAAGGGCAGAGGATTCGAATGTTGATTCCAGCATAGAGATCAAAGGATCTTCCATTGTAGACGCTGTTCTCATTCCCGGAGGTGAAGTCAACATCGGCGAGAATGATCGCATGGGAGTGAAGGCCGAGAACATAGTGATTGAGGAGGGAGCTAAGCTAACGACCGAGGGCGTTCACATCGTTCAGAGTGGTACCATAAGTGGTGTTTTGGATGTGAAGTATAATGATCAGGCCGGAAAGTACGACGTAACGGAAGACGGTACGAAGGATGTGGTTTACCCCGGAGGATTCGTTGCTGGAAAGAACGGAGAAGGTGGTTACAGTTCATTTTCTGTAATCACCGTCACGATGATCGGTCCAGATGCGAAGATCATCATTGCAGAGGGAAGTGAGATCAACGCGAAGATCCAGACGAAAGCCGAAGCAGAGGGAGAAGCGAATGGGGATGCAACCATTAGGTACGTGGTTGCAGCAAACGGAGAGATCACGATCTCCGTAGGTTCCTTGAAGATCTCCGGAGCGATGACGTCAGTTGGAGATGGAGCAACGATCTCATGTAGTTCTGATGTTGTTCTCTCAGATTTCGAAGTTGTGAGTGGAGTGCTCATCCTCTCGGGACAGGTTTCAACCGCAGGGGATGTGAGGGTTTCATCCAAAGCGACATTGCAGACTGGAGATAACCTTACTGTTGGAAGCAAATCGAACCTCAGTATCTACGGAAAGACTACTGGGAAAACGAAGGTCGACGGAAACCTCACGGCCTATGCCGGAGCGGATGTGGAGGGCCTCACCTACGACAGCGGTTCCTCGGGAACAGTCGATACCTCTGCTGCATCCAAGGAGTTCATCATCGGAGGAGGAGAGTACAACTCCAAATCCGTTGAATACGGCCCCAACCAGATCGTCAGGATCACAGGAGACCTCTACCTTGTGAAAGGCTCTGTGATGACAATCGAAGGTGAGATCGTCATCGAGGATGGCGCGACCTTGTACATTCAGGAAGAGTCACAACTTCGCATCTCTTCGTTCCCAGCTAAGATGACTGTGGATGGATCGATAGTAATCGAGACGATGGCGAAAGGAACCAAAGGTGCTCTCCAGATCGATGGTGGACAAGCCATCATCAACGGAACTCTCGAGACAGGATACGAGTATGACGAAGACGATGGATTCGATGGATACACAATATTGAACTGCGGGAAGATGGTCATCAACGGTTCTTTCGAATTAGGAACAGATGACAAATACGCAGTTGGAGTTGAGAGTGCGTCCCTGAATGTTGAGAAAGGATCTGTAACATCAATTCTCGGGTATTTCGATGGAGGTGCTGTGAACAAGGTTGCAGGAACGTTCGTAATGGATGGAACCCTTCTCACGAATACGATCCTCGATATCACAGGTGACGGAGCATCCATCGAGATCAACTCCCTCAAAACTAACGGCAAGACCTTTAAAGTAACTGATGACGGTCTTTTCATCAAAGACAAACTCAACGTTACAGGGAATAATGACGATTCAACGAACAAGGCAGCCAATCAGATTGAAATCACGGCGGACAGCGGATACTCTGCGAAAGGGGTTACAGTTGCAGAATCCGTAGTCAAAGACAGTTCTTCCGGTAAGGATGTGCATTACAACAACATCGTCCTGTCCGGAGCTCTCACGTACTCCACTGAGAATACATCCACGACGGGATCTGTGGTGACCATGACTGCGACAGGGAAGAGGATAGTCGTTTCCGACTCCCTCGACATTGGCGCCAACACGAAGTTCAAGGTCGAATACAACTCTAACCTTAAGGTCAGCGGAACGATCACATCCACTGTTGCAGGATCCATGATTGAGAACGTTAACGGTTCTACCGTCGCTGTGACTGGACTGATCCAGACGTTGGACGACCTCAACAAACCTGGGGTCAAGGCGGCACTCCACCAGTCCAAGGTGAACAACGTCACGAACTATTACTACACGGCCCTCGCTAAGGCCATAGAGGCCGGAGCGACCACGATCGACCTCCTCGGAGAGACCGAGATCACAGACGACCTCGTCATCCCCTCCGGTGTCACCGTTAGCTATAATGACAAAGTGACCGTCGGAAGTGCGACCGTCAACACCAACACAGTCACCATCTCCTCCGGAGCTAAGATCGTTCAGAAGAACAATGCGACAGTGGATGTCCTGTCCACCCTCGTCATCGAGGACAAGGCAACCGGAACCGTAAGGAACGCAGCCATCAACAGCAGCGTCAAGACCGAGACGGACACATCCGCGACCTACACGAACCTGGTCAAGGCCCTCGCGACCACGACCGAGGGAACCATTGAGCTCAGGGACGATGCCGACATCGCTGTCGACGCGGTCCTCGCATCCGGCGTCACCCTCGACACCAAGGCGAAGAGGCTCTCCGTCACCGGATCGACCCTCACCGTCGACGGAACGCTGTTCCTCAACGCGACCGACCTCGAGCTCAAGACCAACACGACCACATCCAAGGAGGCGAAGATCGTCCTCAACGGAACCCTCAAGACCGACAGGCCCACCTCCGGATACGCGACCAAGATCGCCGGTGCGTACTACAGCATCACCGACGACACCGCTGGTACGTACAACTACATCCAGCCCGTCGCATCCGCCGCACCCGGGATCACCACCTACGATTCCCAGACGATCACCCTCAGGGGAGACCTCGACGTGGGTGACGTGGCGTTCACCGGAGCCTCCGACAAGGAGGCCACCGTCGTCATCGCCAACGCCATCGAGGCCGGAACGGTCACACTCGATTATGCGACACTCGTCTTCGACACCAACGCCACCGCGGCGATCGGATTCATCGGCAACGTGTCCGACAAGGTCGGATCCGTCGAACTCAACGGAACCGCCGCACCCGGATTCAAGGTCGTCTCCGCAACCGACAGCGACGGTGTCACCACCTTCACCGTCAGCGGAACCTTCACCATGGACACCACCGTCAGCAAGAACAAGCTCGGGGTCGACGGGGACGTCGTCCTCGACAAGCTCGCCGCCACACCCGTCACCGTCGCAGGCAACGCGAAGGTCACCGGTGCCAGCGACATCGACTCCCTCACCGTCGAGGGGGCGGTCACCGTAGACAACGGCGCGACACTCTCCGCAGACAAGGTCGAGGTCCTCGGAACGCTCTCCGTCCTCGCCGCAACCGCGGACGGAACCAAGACCGCGGGAACCCTGTCCGTCGAGGAGCTCTACATCGGAATGGCATCCAAGGATGTCGCCGCGGCAGCATCCGTCGACGGGGACGTCGCCGTCGGGGACATCATGTACGTCGCCGCCGGATCCACGTTCCCCACCGAGATGGTCGAGGGCAAGAAGTCCACCGAGTTCTACGTCGAGGGCAAGCTCTGGATGACCGTCTACGACTTCGGAGCGGGCACAGTCACCGTCACCAAGTCCCCCGTCGAGGACACCACCCTCAACGGATGGGCAACCGAGGAGGGCAAGGCCAGCACCAACAAGGTCGTCACCATCGACGACAACAAGGTCTACGCGGACATCGAGTACGATGTCTACACAGTCGTCTTCACCACCGCCGAGGGAATCAACGACGTCTACGTCGACGGCGTCCTCGTCAAGGAATCCACGACCGTCGCTGCCGGCAACCACACCGTCTCGTACACCCTTGACAACGGTTACACCGGACAGGCGGAGATGCTCGTCGACGGGAAGGAGGTCTCCGGACTCACCTTCACCGCCGAGGGGGACGTCGGAACCACCTTCAACATCACCCTCCAGGGAATCGAGAAGGCACCCGCCGAGCTCGGCGGAGGGGACGCACCCACCGTCATCCAGCCCGAGAAGGACGAGGGAATGTCCCTCACCGACATCCTGCTCATCATCCTCGTGGTCCTGATCGTCATCATGGCGGTCATCGTCGCACTCAGGCTGATGAGGAGCTGAAGGCAACCGGCCACCGAACCGGAAAGCAAGAGTTGAACGCAACAGCACAGCAATGAGAGTACATCTGCTCCGTACGTGAGGGAACGTACAACTCCACCACGAACCCCAACGCAAACGGACGTCCCGGGAATAGGGCCCGGGACGTCCCCATTACAACTATTCTGCACTTGATGCCGACATCCGCGTACCGCCTCCATCCCCAACCCGATCCCTGGACGACCGGACAGCAAAGGAAGGTTTCGAACACATGGTTTGACGATACACCATGTACAATATGGACAATGATATGAATGATATAGGATCGATTCTGGAGACCCTCGCATCCTCCTGCCCCCATGTGGAGGTCACCGACCTCGGACACGGGAGGCACTACATCGGCACCGGGTTCACCTACGACGACGGTGACGAGCTCCGCATAATCCTGAAGAGGGGGGATGACGGAGGCTGGATCCTCTCCGACGAGGGTCACACCCCCATGTGGCTCTCGTACGGGGGCCTCGAGATGACCCCGTCCCTCGGATCGATGATGGGGCGGCTGCTCCGCCAGAACCGCGCCCGTTCCGATTCGGGACGCATCACCGTGGACATCGGTTCCCCCGGGGAGGTGCACGAGTGCCTCAGGTCGATGGTGCAGGCGATGATCCAGGTGGCCGACATGAGCTTCCTGAACCGTGGGCCGGTGTCCGACGGTGAACCGTCCAGAGGGAGCCAGATGTCCGGAGCGGGGTCGGGAACGTCCCCCTGAATCCTGCCAGATTGGTGAAAACGCCCTCGGAAAATCCTGCCAGATTGGTGAAAACGCCCTCGGAAAATCCTGCCATTTTGGGGAGTGTTCGATTCATATATAAATGGGAGGATCGATTCCGATACGATGTTCCGTCGGAAAATTTACGATGATCTGAAGGCCTGGAAGGACAGGAAGGGCGGCAGGTACGCCCTGATGGTCGAGGGTGCGAGGCGTGTCGGCAAGAGCACCATCGTGGAGGAGTTCGTCAGGAACGAGTACGAGTCGTACATCCTGGTGAAGTTCGAGCGGGTGGGCGACGAGATCAGGGACCTGTTCCAACGTATGGACGATCTGGACCGTTTCTTCCTGCACCTCCAGCAGTACGCAGGGGTCCGGCTCCATGAGAGGAGGAGTGCAATCGTGTTCGACGAGGTGCAGCTCTTCCCCCTGGCGAGGCAGGCCATCAAGGTCCTGGTGGAGGACGGCCGTTACGATTACTACGAGACGGGTTCCCTGATATCTATAAAGAAGAACGTGAGGAACATCCTGATCCCGTCCGAGGAGGACACGATCCACATGTTCCCGATGGATTTCGAGGAGTTCCTATGGGCCAGAGGGGACACCGTCACGATGCCGATGGTGAGGAGGGCGTTCGAGACCCTGGAACCCCTGGGCAGGGACATGCACGACCGCATCATGGAGCAGTACCGCACGTACATGCTCGTAGGGGGTATGCCGCAGGCCGTCCAGAGGTTGGTGGACGACAACTCGTTCTCATCGGTGGAGGATGCGAAGGCGTCCATCCTGGACCTGTACATGAAGGATGCCGTGAAGCTGGACGGCCCCCATGGGGTCAAGGCATCCGCGATCTTCCGTTCCCTGGCTTCGAATCTGGAGAAGCACGACAGGACGTTCTCCCCCGGATCGGTCAGGAAGGGCACGGGCATCCGCGACTACAGGAAGGCCATCGACGATCTGGGCGAGTCCATGATGGTGAACCTGTGCCACAGGGTCACCGAACCCGCGGTGGACCAGGCCAGTCACTATGACGAGGACGATTTGAAGGTGTACATGTGCGACACCGGACTGCTCTTCACACAGTCGTTCACGACGATGAGGTACGATGCAGACGGGGTCTACGGCAGCATACTGAGAGGGGATCTGAATATCAACCAGGGGATGTACTTCGAGAACATGGTCGCCCAGGAACTGCGTGCGACCGGTCACGGCCTGTACTTCAGCAAGTTCCCCCACAGGGACTCGGACAGGCTGCAGGAGGTGGATTTCGTGATCGTCCGCAGGAGGGAACCGGTCCCGGTGGAGGTCAAGTCGGGTCAGAAGTCGAAGGCCCACAAGTCCCTCGACCGCTTCATGGATAAATACGGGGATGTCACGGGTTCCCCGTTCGTCGTCCACACGAAGGATCTGGAGCGTGTCGGGGGCATCACGTACATCCCGATCTACATGGCGTCCCTGCTCTGAACGTGTGCATCGTGTGCACCTATCCTCCGAGCATCGCACGGATCCGTTTTTCCCCATCCACGTCCTGGACCATCCATGGACGAAGGAAGGGGACCCACGCCGCTCCAGGCGGTCCTGATCAGGTACGACGGGACGGACTACCCCTCGCTCCCGTCGGCCCGCGACCGGGCGATCGTGGACGACCTGAGGGGGCTGGGGCTGCTGGGGTACGGACGGGACGGGACGGTCCGCATCACGGAACGCGGCATGGGGATCGTGTCAGGGGGGATAAGGACACGCCGCACTACACCTGGGTTCCTTCGCTGACCGGGGAGGCGGGGCACCCCCTGGACGGCACCGACCTGCTCGTAGACGACGGCTGGGTCAGGTACGACCTCCGTGGCTGGGAGTCCGGTCCGATCCGCGTCGTCCTCCGCTTGGAAGACGGCGACCGCGACATGGATGTCCGCCTCACCGAGGGGTTCCTGGTCATGGATCCCCCGGAGAGCGTGGAGCCGGTCAGGGCGGGCATGTACGCGTCGCTGGTCCTCAGGTCGCTGAAGAACCGCTTCCACACCGACACCACCCATGTCCCCGGCCAGGACCTGGACTCGGTGGTCTCGGAGGACCTGCGCGGGGCGGTGAGGGCGACGTCCCGCCTGATCGTGCACCGCTGCACCCTGAACGTGGACCTCTTCAGGCACGTGGACGACGTCCAGGAGCTCCACATGCTGTACCTCGAGACCCACGGCCTGGTGGAGTACGGCCTGGCGTTCCACCGCACCTACGCGGACATCCTGGGGCGGTACGAGCACGGGCAGGTGGAGGTCCTGACCGCCCACCGCATGGTCCTGGACAAGCTGTACTCCGGGATGAGGGACCGCATAAGCGACGAGACGGCGTCGGCCAACCTGGACATGGCCGTGAGCTCCGAGGCGCTCTCCGTGAGCATGCAGGCGCTGTCCCGCTACGTCCTGGGCCTGACCCTGTTCTCCACGATGATGTCCCTGGGCAGCTTCCTGTACGTGGTGCCCGGGTTCCCGGACTGGGTCGTGCCGGTGCTGTTCGGGGTCGGCGCCCTGGCGGGGACAAGGTGCCTCCTGCCGGAGATCAGGTCGGCGTGGCGGAGCCTCCGCCGCGTCGGGACTGGTCCATCAGTCCGCGATCCTGTCGCGGACGAGCCTGCCGGTGTACAGGCGGATGAACGGTGACACGGCCAGAAGCAGGGCGACCGGGTCCCAGAGGGCCCCGTCGTAGTACCCGTGGCCGGACAGGAGGGTGTGGACCGCCATGACGACCGAGAACAGTGTCAGGGCGATGACCGCCTCCCCGTTGCCCCTGGAGAACTCCGAGTGGCGGTCGTTCCTGTCGCCCCTCTGGAGGTCCAGGCGGGTCCCGATGTACCTGCCGTGGGACGTGAGCATCTCCCTGTATGCGGCGTAGTCCGTCTCGCCGATGGTGTCGCGGTACCTCTCTATGAACGAGAGGCCGTAGTCCACCATGCCGCGGTGGCGGAGGTAGTCCGACGATGAGAACATGTAGTTGGGTTCGGTGATCTCGTCCCCCCTCCGCAGGAACGTCCCGAACTGGTCCAGGATCATCCTCACGGCGGTCGTCCTGTCCTCCGCCTGGACGCAGACGATCCCGGCGGAGGTGTCATGGGTGCGGTCCATGTGGAACATGCGCTTCACCGCCCTGAACACCTCGCGCGAGAGGGTTCCGTCCTGGCAGTCGAACGTGACCATGTTGTCCACCACATCCACCCTCAACACGGTTCTGGTGCCGGTGCGATCGCCGACACTCACGAAGCAACCGTCGCTGTCCAGAGTATCCTCGATGATGACTGTCCGGGAATCCTGTCCGTTCCCGACGAAGGGGAGCGGCTCGGCATCGTAACCCGGATCCAGGGTAGGGATCCATCCC
Source organism: Candidatus Methanomethylophilaceae archaeon (assembly GCA_017461225.1). Lineage (GTDB taxonomy): Archaea > Thermoplasmatota > Thermoplasmata > Methanomassiliicoccales > Methanomethylophilaceae > Methanoprimaticola. Next base: position 13,339 of record JAFTYV010000019.1, on the reverse strand, counting down.
CAGAACCTCATACCATCACAACACGCGTTTGCCGGTACGTCTCAACCTCGGCTTGAGTGTGAAGTCGTCCACGTCGCAGAACAGGTACCCATGGTCCATGAGTGTGTAGACCTTCGTCTCATCCTCGGGTCTCATCTCCGATGTGGGCATACCATCGAACCTCTTGAGGTCCCTGTAGAGTCTCCAGCGACCTTTGAGCAACTCCCATGTTGTTGGTTCCCTATAACGTACCATACGGTTCATCATGTATGATCTTCGGATAATAAAAGGTATCCTGAGGATAGTGTGGATCCCGGTCCGTAGTGTAAGTGGATGTCGTCATCGAACAGTGCATCCCGGACAAGGACGCAAAGGTTCCATGGGATGATGTAGTCCAAAGATGTGGTGCGTGGATGATGATCGGAGGTCGGTCTACATCATCCCTGTTTCAGATAGCATCATGCCCATGGATCGTGGTCCGCATGCGGTTTCGTAGAATCACAACACGCGTTTCCCGGTCCGTCCGAGCTGGGGCTCATGGGTCACGGGGTCGATACGACACATCAGGTACCTGCGATGCATGGGCGAGGGCAACGTGTCCCTGTCCTCGGGTCTGACATCCGATGTGGGCACACCGTTGTATTTCCCGAGGTCCCTGTACAGCATCCGGCGGCTTCCGATCAATTCCCAAGTGGTCGGTTTCCCGACATGCATCATAGGAGCAGTCACACATGTTCTCCTGGTGATGGGGATGTTGCGGGTGTCCGATGCAAGGTATATCATCCCGTGGAGCGTGATGCGGCATCATGTTGGCATCCTGGAGGCGGAGGAGGAACCTGGACCGGGTGTCGCGCATCGTCGGTCCGATAGCCGAGAGGCACGGTATCCTCCGCGTACACCTGTTCGGATCCCGGGCGCGGGGAGACGACCGCCGGGACAGCGATTACGACCTCTGCATCCTCCTGCCCGACGACATGTCCATACTGGGCCTCTCGGCGTTCCTGGACGATGTCACCGGTGCCCTCGGTCGCGAAGTGGACCTGGCCTACGAGGACCGCATGAGCGAGGCGTTCCTGGACGGCATCCGCGACGACATGGTGCTCGTGTACGAGGCGCGGTGAGGGGACCGGCGTTCCGATGTATCCGGATGTTCCGTCCGGAACATATGTGGCCGATCCCGATAATGTGGGCGGATCGGTTCGATGTCTGTAGACCGAGAACGAACAGCGATCGCTATGAAGAGGGATGTCATCAAGTTGTGGGATAGAAGGAAGAGATGGTGGTCCCAATGAGATTTGAACTCATGACCTTCCGGTTATCAGCCGGACGCTCAAACCGTGCTAAGCTATGGGACCACTTGGGTTAAACCGACGATAGCTGGAAACTATAAATAGTTTTTGGTGGTCGAAAAACCACTGGACACTCCGGTTTATAAACATCCCCGGTGATGGGGTCCCATGGACCCAATATTCCACGAATCACGCCCCGTCCTGCCGCGTCCGCTGGCGTACGCCATGGCCGCGGTGCTGCTCGCCACGTCCGCCTTCATGGCCGTGTCGAGGTACGCGATGGGTGTCGACATGCCCGGCTGGGCGCTGCCCGCCGTCACCGTGGTCTTCCTGGTCATCATAGTCCTGACGTTCGTCCTCAGGTACGAGGTCACCGTCCGCGACGACGGCATCGAGGTCCTCCACTGCCACAAGCGCACCCGCGTCCCCACGGACGAGGTGCTGGACAGGAGGGCCGGGGAGCTGGCGCTGATCAAGAGGTACGACGGATGGAACCTGAAGGGCGTGAAGCAGAAGGCCTTCACCGCGGTCGGCGACGACGACGGTGTCGCGGTCAAGCTGACCGGTTACAGGGTCCTCGTCCTTTCGACCGCGCGTCCGGATGAGCTCGAGGCGGCCATCCCCGTGGCGCCGGATCAGGGGGAGTGATCAATCATGCAGGTAACATTCCATTGGCTCAGGGTCCAGACGTTCTGCTACGCGACCGAGAGGAGGGAGCTCCTCGAGGAGACCATGGCGGAGCTCCTGGGCACCGACGAGTTCACGGAGGAGATCTCCGAGGGGGAGCACGGCAACGTGATGACCATCCTCGAGGCCCGTCTCACGAAGCAGAGGGAGTTCAACGCCCTCTTCCGCAAGCTGGGTCCGGGGATCTGCTCGTGGCTCCTGGAGGACATGGAGAACAGGGTCGACGAGGACTGCGTGTTCTACATGCGCCTCGACAAGCAGAGTGCCGTGCAGGGGACCTACGAGGTCGCCCACCACGGCGATGTGATAGCGATAACGGGCAAGGTGCAGTCGCACCCCGCCAGGAAGGACGTGGCGGTCAGGACCCTGTCCGGGTACCTGACCGGGCTGGATCACTCGGATCCGGCCTCGTCCTGAGAAACCTCTTCCCTTCTCACGAACTCGGACTCGACCACGCGGCGGCCCTTGACGGTGCCGACCCTGATGGTCACGCCGGGGATCTCGACCAGGTCGCCCCTGGCGGGTCCCCTCCCGAGCTTGTACACTATGTACCCGGTGACGGAGTAGTCCTCGTACTCCCCGGGGTCGAAGTCCACCCCGAGGGTCTCCATGACGTCGTGGATGTTCGCGACGCCCTTGACGTTGAACCTGTCCTCGTCGACCTGGACGATGTCCTGCTGGATCTCGTCGCTCTCGTCCCAGATGTCGCCCACCAGCTCCTCCAGCAGGTCCTCCAGGGTCACTATCCCCATGGTGCCGCCGTAGGAGTCCAGTACGACCGCCATGTGCACCTTGGACTTCTGGAAGTCCCTGAGGATGGTGGCGATGCTCATGGTCTCCGGCACGTACTTCACGGGCTTCGTGATGTCGCGGATGCTGAACCTGACGTCCATCAGGTTGTTGGTGAAGAACTCCTTGGCGTAGGCCACGCCGATGATGTTGTCGATGTTCTTCTCGTACACCGGGATCCTGGAGAACCCGGTGGTGGTGAACAGCCTGCCCAGCTCCTCCGGGGTGGAGGACACGTCGACCCCCACGATGTCCATCCTGGGGACGTAGACCTCCGAGACCTGGATGTCGTCGAACCTCATGGCCGACTTGATGAGCTCGCTCTCGTCCTTGTCGATGACGCCGTCGCTCTCGATCTCGTCGATGATCACCTCCAGCTCGTCCTCGGTCATCTGCACCTCGCCGTCGTTCTTCCTGTTGATGAACGAGGTTAGCTTGGTGAAGAGCAGGGACAGGGGGGTGAACACGATCTGCAGGACGTGGACGATGCCGCAGATCCTCATGCAGATCCTCTCGGGGTTCTTCTTCGCGATCGACTTGGGTGTGATCTCGCCGAAGGTGAGGATGGCCAGGGTCATGATCACGGTGGAGGCCAGGGCGCCGGTCTCGTTGCCCAGGAGGACGGAGAAGACCAGGGTCGCCAGGGACGTGGCCCCGATGTTGACCATGTTGTTGCCGATGAGGATGGTCGTCAGGAACCTGTCGTAGTTCCCGGTGATCCTCAGGGCCTTCTCGGCACGTGCGTCGCCGTCGTTCGCCAGCTTCTTCAACCTTATCTGGTTGGCACTGGTGAACGCGGTCTCGGACATGGAGAAGAAGGCCGAGCATGCGATCAGAAGTACTATGGCAACTGAGTAGATGACGGTGAGGTCCATATCTCACACACGCATCCTGTTGGTGATTTCGCGATACAATTGAATCCAACCGTTGGGTTTTCAACATGTTGAGCGCGGATATAAGGGTATCTGACCGGTCGTCCGGACGCCCCGGGGGGTGTCCGATCCGCGGGTTCCCTTAGTTATCTATTATTTTATATAGGGAACAACCGTTCCGTGGCCCAGGTAGAGATCATGGTCGAATTCAAGTACGAAGTGGTCGAGAAGATCGCCGTCCTCTCGGAGTCCTCCAAGGGATGGACTAAGGAGCTCAACCTCATCAGCTGGAACGACAGGGACCCCAAGTACGACATCCGTGAGTGGTCCCCCGACGGGAGCAAGATGGGCAAGGGAATCACCCTCTCCGACGAGGAGGTCGCGGTCCTCAAGAAGGCCCTCGACACGAGGGACCTCTGAAATACCATTACCGGGGCACCGCCCCGGATTCTACGATGGGGCACGTGGTGTGACCGTTTCAAAGACCGATTACCTGGAGCGCTTCCTCGACGCGATGGACCGCGTGGCGGCGGGGCGCCCCGGCGGGATAACCGAGGACAGGTGGCTGGTGAACAACTACTCCGCCGGTTTCCTCCCCCTGGTGGACAAGTACCTGGACTACTCCGACGACCGCGTTGTGGCGGAGACGGTGACCCTCCTGACGGACGTCCGCGAGAGGGCGGTCCACGGGAGGGTGCGCGAGCTGTCCCGCTCGTCCGGCGAGAGGGTCCGCATGGCCTGCCTCGGGTACCTGACCACCATGTCCGACGACGACGATGCGATACCGGTCCTGTTCGACACGGTGGAGCACTGCACGGGTGCCGAGTTCCACAGGGCCGCCGTGAGGCTGGCGGCGATCGCCAGGGAGGAGGACCTGCCCAGGGTACGCAGGGTCTACGGCCAGGTGTCCGGCGAGATGCGCACGGACATGAGGGTGGTGATGGACAGGATCATCGCCAGGAACCCGTCGCTGGAGCCCAAGAGGGAGCTGATCATGTCCCTGCCCGTGTACCCCGACGAGGGCGCCTTCGACCGTTTCCTGGACTCGGTGACCGAGTACATCGACGGCAGGTACCGCTCCAACGTCCATCCCGCGGAGAGGGTCTCCGTGGGGACACACAACAACGTGGTCCGTGCGCTGGGGAAGATGCGCACCCGCCTGTACAACGAGTCCGACAACCTGCAGTACTACGGTCCAGACAAGACCGACAGGTTCCACGAGGCCCTAGACCTGGTGTCCTGGGCGAACCGCGACCTGGCGGGAAAGGAGGTCGTGGGGAGGCAGGCGTCCAGCTCGAGGGCGTGCCCCAGGTGCGGCGGCCTGATGTCCCTGTACAAGGGGTCGTGGAGCTGTCCCGACTGCGGCGGCGCGTGACCCCCGCGACCGGTGCATCCGTTCCCTGGGTTGATATACATGAACCGTGATGGTCTCGGCGATATTCCACCACCGTCCGTCGCGAACGGCCGCTGAGGGGATGTCCGAACAGAGGTGAACTAAATGGCCTACGGCGGATACAGGGACTCAAGGGACAGGGACAGACCCAGGGAATTCTTCAAGACCACTTGCTCCGAGTGCGGGGCGGAGTGCGAGGTGCCCTTCAAACCCACTCAGGGGAGACCCGTCTACTGCAGGGACTGCTTCAGGAAGCACCAGCCCGACGAGAGGAGGGACAGGAGCAGGTTCTGACACCGGTCCGGTTCCGGATCGGAAGCACAGCGAACTGAACGAAAAAATAAACAGACCCGGCGTCGCACGCCGGGTTGTTGAACCTTAAAACGTTTCGACACTTCTCACACGGGTCACTTGCGGCGCACCGAGTTGCTCATGTCGTACAACAGGAAGAACTTGGTCATCGAGAAGGTGATGACCAGTGCCGCACCCCCGAGGGCGATCAGCAGTATGCCGACGGCGTCCATCCCCATGAGGAACAGGCCCAGTCCGAAGCACACGACCATCGCGCCGACGAAGAACAGCATCCTGAAGACGCGCCTGTAACCCGCTATGTCCATCAGATCACTCTGGTGCCGGCGGTCCTGGATGCGCTCTCGTCCCAGACCTCGAGGGGTTCGAACAGCCACACGGCGGTGACGTCCATGTTCATCCTGCCGAGGTCGTTGGCCATCCTGTCGAACTCCGGTCCGGACGTGAGGCGCTCCCTGGCCTCGGCCACTATCGAGTACGCGTCCCTGCCGTTCCAGACCATGAACTCCACGGCGGTGCATCCCGCCAGGTTCTCCGCGGTCCTGTGCATGTACACGTCCCCGACGACGATCATGTCGTCCTCCGTGGTCGTGAGGCTGCCGCAGACTATGACGTGGGGCCTCCCGCCGGGTGTGACGGTGGCCATGACCTTCCTGGTGTCCGGGTGCCTTATCATCCTGATGACCGGCTCAGTCAGCTTCACCATGCGATCCAATCCCCCGTTGCGTTCACTCGTCGGCCTTCTTCATGTTGGCGACGGCCATCGCGATCAGGAAGATCGCGCCGCAGACGATGAGTCCCATGAAGTCCATCAATTCAGCTTCCATGCCGTCCGCATCCCCCTGGGTCCTATTTAGTCCTTCCCAGAGCACGCGCACACGGGGCGGAGGTGCTGGACCACGAGCTCCAGCCTGCCGTTCTCGTAGTAGGGTATGGTGCTGCAGTCGCACTCGATGTCCGTCTTGGGGATGATCCTGCGCCTGACCTTGTTGGTGGGCCCGCCGATGTTCACGGTGCCGACGGTGCAGTCGTCGCAGGACGTGGTGTTGCCGAAGAGCACGAAGCACTTCTGGCCGATGACCTTCTCCACGCTGGTGCCGAACGCCCTCTCCCCCGCGCGGTTCATCCAGATGATGGTGTGCTCGGAGTCGTGGATGATTATGATGTCGTCCACGGCATCCAGGATCATGTTCATGAGCTTCTCGGTGTAGATCTCGGACTTCTCCATTGTCTCCTACCCGGGAGTGGAACGCCTGGTACGTTCATATAGGTGAGTGCCGGACGGTCGGGTGATCCGCGACCGGTTCCACGAAAATCGTAGGAGGTCCACGGAAACCGTAGGAAAACGGCGGGAAAGCGATGGAGATACATCGTCATCGAACCGCTTTCTGTGACATTTATTTATATTGCGTCACCCTTCGGTTGCAGTTATGTGCTACGACGTCGTTATAATAGGTGCGGGACCCGGCGGTCTCACCGCTGGTATCTACGCCAGATCCAAGATGATGAACACCCTCATTCTGGATTCGGGACGCGTCGGAGGGCAGCTCGTGAGCCTTTACCCCGAGAAGGGGATCCACAACTACCCCGGGTTCGAGACCATCCAGGCGAGGAAGCTCTCCGACAAGCTCTACGCCCAGGCCGAGTCCATGGGATGCATCATCAGGGAGAACGAGAAGGTCAACGAGATCAACAACGGCGACGGGGAGCTCCTCGTCGTCACCGCCAAGGGGACCTACCACGCGAAGTCCGTCGTCGTCGCCATCGGCATGGGCAGCTTCAAGCCCAAGAGGATGGGCTGTCCCGGCGAGGACGAGTTCGAGGGCAGGGGGGTGTCCTACATCCTCCCCGCGAAGGAGGACCTGGTCGGGAAGAGGGTCACCATGTTCGGGGGCGGCAACAGCGCCATCGACATGGCGCTCATCGCGGACTCCGTCACGGACACCACGATCGTCCACCGCAGGCCCGAGTTCAGGGCGGACGAGTCCACGGTCAACAGCCTCAAGAACAGCGCCATCAGGACCGTCATGAGCGCGAACCTCGTGTCCATCAACGGTACCGACAAGGTCGAGTCCGTCACCGTCGAGCAGGACGGCAGGGAGATCGTCATCCCCACGGACCTGGCCGTCATCAACATCGGCATCTCCGCGGACCTGGAGGACCTCAAGCACTGGGGACTCGAGCTCAACGAGGACGGCCTCGTCAAGGTCGGCTTCGACATGTCCACCAACCGCCCCGGCATATTCGCCTGCGGGGACGTCGTGAGCTACCCCGGCAAGTACAAGCAGATCACCACCGCATGCGGTGAGGCGACCACGGCCATCTTCATGGCCTACAAGTTCGCCAAGAAGCCCTACTGGGCCTGAAGCAGCACATGCGGGCCACCGGCCCGCGATATTTCTCCCGACGGGGCGGCGCGTCCGTCCCGTCCGCACATCATCATCGGAGGGGTCCCCCGACCGTCCGGTTTTGCAAAAAAGGGGTAAGGGGGTTGTTCTCAACGGGTGAACGGGTTCACCCGGTGATGGCTCCGGCGGGGCACTCGTCCACGCAGGCGCCGCAGTCGACGCAGAGGTCCATGTCGATGGATGCGACGTCGTCTATGGTTATGGCGTCCTGGGGGCAGACCTCGGCGCACGCGCCGCAGGCCACGCAGTCCTTCGCATTTACGCTGGGCATATTATCAACCTGGTACGGTGGAGAGGGCCGGGGTATAAAACCCTGTCAGGTGTTCCACCCGGACGTATGAATCGGACAGGACCCCACATCGAGCGCCCGGAGGGCGGAAGCTACACGGTGCAGGGCCCCCTGGTGGACAGGAGGGGCGTGCGCACCGGCCACGTGTTCGTGGAGGACGGGACCGTCGTCGGGATCCACGAGGGCGAGTGCCCCGGGGGTGCGGACATGTGCGCCGTGATGGTCAGGGGCGCCGTGAACGCCCACACCCACTGCGCCGACTACGGGCTCGACGTGCCCCCGGGCATGTCCCTGGAGGAGCTGGTGGCCCCTCCCGACGGGCTCAAGCACAGGTACCTGTCCTCGGCATCCCCGGACCGCCTGGTCTCGGACATGGCCCGCTTCTCCTCCGACTCCCGCTCCCACGGTTCGTCCACCTTCATCGATTTCAGGGAGGGCGGCGCCGCAGGGTGCCGCATGCTCCGCTCCGCGTCCCCCGGTGCGGTGGTCCTCGGACGCCCGGTGTCCCCCGTGTTCGACCCGGAGGAGGTGGCGGACATCCTGTCCGTGGCAGACGGCATAGGCCTCCCCAGCGTCTCCGACATGGACCGTGGCTACATCGAGCAGGTGGCGGACGCCGTCCGCGACGCCGGAGGGGTGTTCTCGGTCCACCTCAGCGAGAGGGTCCGCGAGGACGTGGACTTCGTCCTGTCCCTGGACCCCGCGTTCGTGGTCCACATGTGCGAGGCCACCGACGACGACCTCCTGAAGTGCGCCGAGGCGGAGGTGCCCGTGGTGGTGTGCCCCAGGTCCAACGCGTACTTCGGGAAGGCCCCGCCGCTGGCCAGGATGGCCGACATCGGCGTCGACATGGCCCTCGGGACGGACAACGGAATGCTCTGCACCCCCGATCTCGGCGCGGAGGCCCTGGCCTTCCGCTCGGTCATGTCGTCCCAGGGAGGGGACCCAGACGGCGTCTGGCCGACCCTCGTGTCCATCGCGGGAAAGCTATTATATCGTCAGAACAGGATTGGAAGGCCATTGCAGTCGGAGCGCCTGATGTTGGTCCCGTGCCTCGCACGGGACGGCCGGGACGGTGCGGTCCCCACCGGGGAACCGTCGTTCGGGCTGGACATCGGGGACTGAACCGGAGGAAGGATAATGGTTTTCCAGAACATATTGGTACCAACGGACGGCAGCGAGTACACCAAGGCCGCTGTCCGCAAGGCGGTGGAGCTGGCCTCCCTCGCCGGCGGGAGCATCACGGCACTCTACGTGCTCGACCAGACCGTCATGACGAACATGCCGATGGACTCGGCGGCCGTCAACGTCTACGGGACCCTCGAAAAGGAGGGCAGGGACGCGGTCGAGTTCGTCAGGCAGCTGTGCGAGGAGGCGGGTGTCCCCGTCCAGGTCGCACTGAAGGAGGGTACCCCCGTCAAGGTCATCCTGGAGGAGTCCTCCTCCTTCGACATCATAGTCATGGGAACCCTCGGCAGGACCGGAGTGTCCAAGCTGCTCATGGGCAGCGTCGCCGAGAAGGTCGTCAGGGCGTCCAACTGCCCGGTCCTCGTGGTGAGGGCAACGGAGGCGTGAATCAAATGAGCAAGACAGTAGCAGACATCATGGTACCCGCACCCATAGTGGTCGAGGTGCCCGGAAGCCGCAGCGATGCGATCAACACCATGGTCAGGAACAAGCTCACGGGTCTCCCCGTCGTCCGCGCGTCGGACGGGAAGCTCATGGGCATAGTCTCCAGGAGGGACATCTTCCGCAAGTTCGACGAGGACCAGCTCTCCCTCATCATGAAGAAGGAGTGCATCACGGTCTCCCCCGACATGACCGTCGAGGAGGTCGCACGCATCTTCAGCACCAAGAGGATCCACAGGCTGCCCGTCGTCGAGGACGGCAAGCTGGTCGGGATCATCACACCCACCGACCTCCTGCGCCTGGTCAAGGACATGAAGACCGACATGATCGCGGAGGACGTCATCAGGACCACCTGCGTCACGTCCTACGAGGGCGAGCCCCTCAGGTACACCATCGCCGCGATGAGGATCAGCGACGTCTCCGCCACGCCCGTCCTGGACGACTCCGGGAAGCTGGTGGGCATCATCACGGACCGCGACCTGTTCAACGACCAGATGAAGGACCCCGAGGCGCTCAAGGCCCTCGGCATCTCCGAGACCGACAACCTGGCCGGCTACAGGAACGTCCTGCCCCTGTTCTACTCCGTCACCGGGAGGACCGAGATGAACGACAAGAGGGTCAGCGACTTCATGGTCAGGGACCCGCTCACCGTGTTCAAGAAGATGAACCTGGCGGACGTCGCCAAGATGATGCTGGTCAACGACTTCGGTCAGATCCCCGTCCACGGGACCAAGGACGAGCTCGTCGGCATGGTTTATGATGTCGATGTGATATGCGCACTCACGGGTAATACAAATGAGTGAGATCAACACGACGGACCTGATGTCGGTGTGCAAACGCAGGGGCTTCATCTGGCCCTCCTTCGAGCTATACGGAGGGGTCGCCGGCATGTACGACTACGGACCCCTGGGATGCGCCCTCAGGAACAACATCGTCGAGGTGTGGAGGTCCATCTACAAGGGCAGGGAGGGTTTCGTCGAGATCGACTCCGAGACCGTCAACCCCCGCGAGGTCTTCAAGGCGTCCGGACACCTGGACGAGTTCTCCGACTACATCACCTACTGCAGGGAGTGCCAGGCCCCCTTCAGGGCGGACCACCTGGTCAAGGAGTTCTACGAGAACCCCGACGTCCTCGGACCCAGGGAGCTCGATGCGGCGTTCGCGGAGCACGGCGTCAGATGCCCCGAGTGCGGCGGCGAGCTGGGCCCCGTGGACGAGTTCAACCTGATGTTCAAGACCAACATCGGACCCGGTTCCGCACGCGTCGGCTACATGAGGCCCGAGACCGCGCAGGGCATCTTCGTCAACTACCCCAACCTCTACAGGTACAACAGGGAGAAGCTCCCCCTCGGGGTCATCCAGACCGGCAGGAGCTACAGGAACGAGATCGCGCCCCGCCAGGGCATGATCCGCATGAGGGAGTTCAACCAGATGGAGGTCGAGCTCTTCGTGGACCCCGAGGACAAGGACTGGGTCAGGTTCGACGACATCAAGGACGAGACGATCGAGCTGGTCCCCAACACCACCGGCGAGATGGTCACCATGACCGTCGGCGAGGCCGTGGAGAGGGGCATCATCGCCAACCGCGTGCTGGCCTACTTCGTGTACACCACCAGGCAGCTCCTGGTCAGGCTGGGCGTCGACCCCGCCAGGCTCAGGTTCAGGCAGCACCTGGAGGACGAGATGGCACACTACGCCGCCGACTGCTGGGACGCCGAGGTCCTCCTGTCCTACGGATGGACCGAGATCACCGGCATCGCCGACAGGGGATGCTGGGACCTCTCCAGGCACGCCCAGTTCTCCGGAGCGGACCTCACCCACTTCAAGAGGTTCGACGAGCCCCGCGAGATGGAGGTCGAGAGGGTGCGCGCCAAGCACAAGGCCCTCGGACCCGTGTACAAGGGGAAGGCCAAGGACATCGCCGCCGCGATGGAGTCCCTCACACCCGCCGACGTGGTCGACGGGAAGGTCACCGTCAGCGTCGACGGCGAGGACATCGTGCTCGGGGAGGAGTTCTTCGAGGTCTCGAGGGTCACCGAGAAGGTCACCGGCGAGCGCGTCATCCCCCACGTCATCGAGCCCTCCCACGGACTGGACAGGATATTCTACTCCGTCCTGGAGCACGCCTACTCGTACAACGCGGAGGAGGACTACACCGTGCTCAGGTTCAGGCCCGAGGTCGCACCGATCAAGGTCGGTGTCTTCCCCCTGATGGAGAAGGACGGACTGGACGACGTCGCCATGGACATCTACAGGGCGGTCCACACCTCCAGGGTCGAGGCCTACTACGACGGGTCCGGAACCATCGGCAAGAGGTACGCCCGCATGGACGAGGTCGGAACCCCCTGGTGCATCACCGTGGACTACGACACCCTCGAGGACCGCACGGTCACCATCCGCGACAGGGACACGACCGAGCAGAGGCGCATCCCCGTGGACGACGTCCCGGCGGTCATCGACGCCCTGCTGGCCGGGAAACCGTTCTCCGAGCTCTGAGGTATTTAATACTTTGTCGGAAAACGCAACCTGGACGTTGCCGGAAACTTCTTACAACCCTTTTTCCTACGGATTCCGTTAACAATTCTACGGAATCCGTACGAACCCCTGGCACCTTTATATCCTGGCCCGCCGATGTTTCCATCACAGAGGTGTATTATGGGCGTGAAGGACCTAGAAGATCTGAAGAAGCTCTCCATGCTGAGATCCCAAATCGACGGCATTCCCGTCGACGACGTAATGTCCGACGATTTCCCCACAGTCTCCATCGACGACCGCGTCTCCGACGTGCTGGCCGTCATGAAGGCCGCCAACTACCAGGACGTGCCGGTCCTGGACGGGGGCGAGTTCGTGGGCATGGTCAGCTACGCTTCGATCCTCAGGAAGAAGAGCGTCACCCTGGATGCCAAGGTGAGGAACTTCGTCCGCAACCTGCCCGCGGTGGACAAGGGAATGGAGATCACGAAGATCGCCGAGCTCATGGTCTCGAACAACTGCAGGCAGCTCCCCATCGTCAACGGGAAGAAGGTCGTGGGGATCATCGAGAGGAACAGGCTGGTCGAGGTCGCCAGGGGCATCAGGGCCCTGAAGGAGATCAAGGTCTGGGAGATCATGAGCAACCCGGTGGAGTCCGTGAGGGTCAACGACCTGATGGATGACGCGCTGGAGCTGATGATCAGGGAGGACTACAGGACCATCCCCGTCGTCAACGATGCCAACAACGTGGTCGGCATCGTGGGCATGAGGGAGATCATCGACAACAACTGGAAGAAGGAGAACAAGACCATCGGGGACCTGGAGAAGAGCGCCAGGTCGCAGATCACGGTGGAGTCCATCGCGACGACGTCGGCGGTGACCATCCCCTGGGATGCGGACCTGTCCGAGGCCGTGGACCTGATGGTGGACAACCGCTTCTCCACGCTCCCGGTGCTGGAGGGCAAGGACCTGGTCGGCATAGTGACCGAGTTCGACGTCCTGGAGCTGATCTCCGCCTGCAGGGAGAGGGACATGCTCTTCGTGCAGATAAGCGGTCTGGAGGACGACGAGAAGGAGCTGGTGGACGCGATCTACGCGGACATCGAGTCCATGGTGGCGAAGGTCTCGAAGATCTACAAGCCCGAGTCCCTGACCATGCACGTGTCGAGGTACAACGACATAGGCGGCAACCCCAAGTACAGCATCAGTGCCAGGCTGTTCAT
>JAFTYV010000018.1 GCA_017461225.1 Candidatus Methanomethylophilaceae archaeon | reverse complement strand
ATCAGAGAGGTCACGACACCCACGGGTATGCTCGCCGAGACGTCTATGGAACGCGAGATTATGTCGCACATCAGCAGGAACGCCGCCCCGAAGAACACCGACGCGGGTATGACGAAGCGGTTGTCGGAACCTATCACGAGCCTGACCATGTGGGGCACGATGAGACCCACGAAACCGATGATACCGACGAAGCTGATGATCGACGACGCCATGAACGACAGGACCAGGAGGCACACGAGACGGAGCTTCTCACCGTCGAGACCCAGCGCCTTGGCGTCCTTGTCGTCCAGGGACATGAGGTTGAGCTTGTTGGACAGTGCGAGGAGTACGAGCGTACCGGCCACGCAGATGATCAATGGGACGGGTATGGCATCCCATGAGAGGTCCGCCATGTTCCCGACCTGCCACTTGTACACCACATGGAGGGTCTCCGCCTCGGTTGTGACCAACAGAATGGATGTCAGGGAGCTGAACAGGTACGACACGGCCGTTCCGGCCAGGATGAGCGTCGACGGCGACTTGTTCAGGTACGGCGACATGATGTAGATCATCATCACCGGGATCATCGAGAATATCATCGCGTTGAGGATCGTACCGTAACCGTCTATCCCGCCCGATCCCGCGGCGAAGCCCAGGACGATGGCCAGGGCCACACCCAGCAGGGCTCCCGACGAGATACCCGTCGTGTATGGATCGGCCAGGGGGTTCTTCATGACGCTCTGCATGGCCGCACCGGCCACGGAGAGGCCCGCACTGGCGATTATGGCGAATATCGCACGCGGGACACGGTAGTTCCATATGATGTTCTCGTCGAACCACAGTTCGTACTGCGTCTCCTTGTCGTAGACGACTCCCGTGAGGTGGTCGATCAGGAAGCCGTACACCTCGCCGACCGACAGCTCCCTCGTGCCCGCCGCCAGGGACACCAGGAACAGGGCGGCCACCAGTGCGACGAACAGGGATATGAAGACGATCCTGCGGAGGGTGTACCTGGAGTACTCCTCTATGGCCTCCGCCGATCCTGCTGTTCCGTTCAATGTATCCTCTCCGATGTGAAAAAAGACGGCCGGGCGAACCCGGCCCAATGGGTTTAGCTCATCGTCTCGCTGGTGAGCAGGAACTTCATGTCATCCACGTCGAACCCGTTCCCGGAGCAGAACTCGTCCAGGTACTCCTGGTGCTTCTCGTTCGCCCAGTCGAGGGTGACCTGGTCGGGGTACATGGCGACCGCCGCGTACGCGACCCTGAGGCTGGGTGCGAGGGAACCTCCCGTCGCAGCCTGTCCGTTCTCGGCGTACCTCCACTCGGAGAAGGCCTTGCTGAACGTGTTCCAGTTCTTCTCGTTGCTCTCGGGGGTCTGGTCGTAGTTGAGACCTGTCCTGAAGTGGATGATCCTCTGGAAATCCTCCAGGTAGACCTCCTTGTAGTCCACGATCTTCAGGGATGTGGTGGAACCGTAGTTCTTGTGGTCGAGTCCGTAGGCACCTCCCGCCTGGACGATGTAGTCCCTGTAGTCGGACTCCCCGACGGAGATGTAACCAGTCATGGAAGATGCGACCGCGGAGACGGTACCCCTCACGGGATCCACCTGCTTGTCCACGTAATCGAGGACCTCCAGATTGTAGTCCAGGTACGCATCCGCACGGTCGACCTTCTGGAACAGAAGCCCCAGGAGCAGGATCGTGTGGGTCATGAACTCGGGATCGGAGGAGGCGGGGGACACCCTCACGACGTCGATGTTGGATCCCTCGAAGTCCGCCTCGTTGGTGAGGTAGCTCCTGTGTCCCTGGGTGATGACCGCGGTCACGCCCTTCTCGGCGATGACGTTGGAGGATCCGACCTTGCCGTCCTCGAACGTGATGGCGCTGGAGGATGTCCCGAGGTTCGCATCGTCGTCGGACATGTAGATGTCGCCGTACATGGCGTAGTCCACGGAGGACGACCTGGAGCAGCCCTTGATCTCATCATGGATGCCGAGGCTGTACAGCAGGGTGAGGGTGTTCCCGTTGCCATGGGTGATCGCCGATGTTATGGGGAACTTCGTGTCCACGATGACGGAGTCGACCGTCCCGTTGCCGTCCTTGTCGTGCTGGTTGACGTGCCACACGGTGGTCTTCTCACCGTTGATGATCTTCCTGACCACGTCCACGTCCTCGGAATCGATCTCCCCGTCCCTGTTGGCATCCGCCATGGGGTAGTCCGATGCGGATGCACCGTCGTCTATCAGCTGCTCTATCAGAGTGACGTCATCGGAATCGATGAACCTGTCCCCGTTGATGTTCCCGAACACCTTGAGCTCCGCCTCATCGAGGTCGGAGGGTGAACCGGGGCCGTCATCGGAACCTGCCACGATGAAGACCGCCACGGCGGAAACGAGGAGGATGGCCACGATACCT
>JAFTYV010000017.1 GCA_017461225.1 Candidatus Methanomethylophilaceae archaeon | reverse complement strand
GGAGCAGCCGCACAGGCAACTTGCGGCATGAAGGTCTCCGATGTCAACGACATCCTCGCCAAGCTCGTCCCCTCCTACGAGCAGTACTACACCTGCGCACCCGCTGGAAAGACCTTCCAGGAGTGCTACGACGTCAGGACCGTCAAGCCCACCGCGGAGTACCTCGAGGTCTACGACAAGGCACTCGCGACCCTCAGGGACTTCGGTCTCGACATCAAACAGTGAAAACCCTAAACTAAACCAGGGGGTGTCAGAAGACACACTGGCACCTCCGCCCCTGTACCCCGTTCATCCGGTCGGGAACAGGGGCAACCCCCGTCATCTTAGCATGTGTTCTCCTCTACAGGCGGGGGATCGTTACATGCCATGTGCGTCGGTGTTGGATGTTCCGACGCACACAGTAATATATTTATGGACATCAAAGGATGTTCGAACCGCTGATGAAACAGTTTCATCGTAAATAACGGAATGAGTGATCCTCGATGGTTGCCCGCAGGTATGTTGACATCTTCGAATCATACGATCGTTTCACAGAAGGTACCAAGATCAGCGAGAGCGACTGGGACTACATCGTCATCCCCAACAACGCCGCCCTCATGAAGGACAGGTACGATCTGGATTTCGACGGGCTGATCATCCCAGAGGACCAGGACCTCATCGACAGGCTCTTCCTGGCCGGTGTGGACATGCTCCTCACCACCGGCATCTACAACACGGATCTGGGCAGGGCCATGTACCTGACCGAGGACGAGATCTACGAGGGCATCAAGATGGCCCCCAAGAAGCTATCCATGGGCAGCGGCAAGGACAAGACCAAGTGCAAGGCGCGCAGGGGCAACTCCATCCGCAAACCCGTCATCCAGGGAGGTCCCACGGGTGCTCCCGTCTCCGAGGAGATCTTCACGTCGATGATCGAGTCCTATGCGCAGGAACCCGTCGTCGACACCATCGTTAGCGGTGTCCTGAACACCGTCAACGGTCATCCCGCCACTACCAACACGCCGTGGGAGATCAGGGCCACGATGGCCGAGATAAGGTATGTCCGCGAGGCCACCACGATGGCCGGCAGGCCCGGTATGGGCATATAGGGACCAGAGACCCCGCTGTCCGCAGCGGGACGTCTGTCCGCGGGTCTCGGGAAGAACGGACTCAAGGACTACGATGCCCACGAGTGCTCCCAGCTCAACGAGATGAAGATCGACATGTCCGGTCTGAACATGCTCGCGGGATGGCACACCGCGGGGGACATCATCATGATGGAGCAGATGCCCATCTTCGGAGGTTACACGGGAGGGGTCGAGGAGACCGCCATCTGCGACGTGGCCACGATGATAGCGTCGTTCGCCATCTTCAACTGCGACATCCACCTCGACGGACCCATCCACATAAGATGGGGCACCACCACATCCAGGGAGACCCTGCAGATCGCGGCGCATGCCGCCATGGCACTGGATGCCAACACCGACCTGCTCCTGGCGAACCAGTACTACACCCTGGCGGGCCCGTGCACGGAGATGTGCCTCCTGGAGACCGCCGCCCAGGCGATCACCGACACGGCATCCGGAAGGGAGATGCTGTCCGGCACCGCATCGTCCAAGGGCGTCTCGCAGGACAGGACCACGGGCATGGAGGCGAGGATGATGGGGGAGGCCGCATCGGCGACCTGCGGTATGGAGATCGAGACCGTCAACGAGATCCTCGACCAACTCATCCCGAGGTACGAGAACAACTTCATCAACGCCCCCGTCGGGAAGAAGTACCAGGACTGCTACGACGTGGAGTCCGCGACACCATCCGACGAGTACCTCAGGGTCTACGACGATGTGCTCAACATCCTGTCGGAGTGCGGTCTTGAGTTCTGAGCGGTTCAACGGTTAGGTTTAAATACCGATTAATCAGGAAAACTCCGTATTCACGGGGTTCTCTGAAATCGGTATTTAAATGTTTTCAATTATCCATCTTGGGGTCCGACCAGAAGTATTTAATACTTTCTGAAAAATACAGTATCTGTGGCGGTTGCGCGGCCGAGGTCGCGGAGCAGGCTGTCCAGAGGGGTCCTGAAAGGACCTCCCGGGGTAACCTATTAAATAAACACCACAACGTGATTCATTCCGTGGAGGGCGGTCCGGCGACCAGCGGGTCTCTAAAACCTAGCCAGCGGGGATCGACACCCCGGCCTTTCGCCTTTATTCGGTGAGTTTAATGGGATTGAAGTTCACGGAACCGCAGATGCAGCACCTTGTTGAGTACGGAGATGGGGAGTGGGGAGACCTCGAGTTCCCCGATGCGGCGGAGAGGGACAAGCAGTTCTCCAGGGAGATGTCCCGTGCGGAGTCCCAGAACCACAAGGGCATAAGCCTCCTCATAGAGAACCCCCACAGGCACGACCTGGCCGCACTGGAGGCCAGGATCGCCGAGAAGCTGATCGCGAGGGGCTTCATCGAGGTCCGCACGCCGCTGATCATCTCCACGGCCGCATTGGCCAAGATGACCATCACCCCCGACCACCCGCTCTACAAGCAGGTCTTCTTCATCGACGACAAGAGGTGCCTCAGGCCCATGCTGGCCCCCAACCTCTACGTCGTGATGAGGAGGCTCAGGGACCACACGGACGGTCCCGTCAGGATCTTCGAGATAGGCTCCTGCTTCAGGAAGGAGTCCAAGAGTAACAGGCACCTGGAGGAGTTCACCATGCTGAACCTGGTGGACCTGGGTCCCGAGGGGGACGCCATGGAGTGCCTCAAGGATTACATCGACGACGTCATGACCGCCGCGGGTCTGGAGTACACGCTCGCCGTCGAGGAGTCGGACGTCTACGTGGAGACGCTGGATGTGGAGGTCGGCGGGATAGAGGTCGCCTCCGGATGCATAGGTCCCCACAGCAAGCTCGACCCCGCCCACGACATCCACGAGCCGTGGTCGGGCGTCGGATTCGGTCTGGAGCGCCTGCTCATGCTGGCCAACGGCAAGAGCAGCGTCCGCAAGACAGCCAAGAGCATCACGTACCTCAACGGGTACAAGATCGATTGAAACGGTGAGAACATGATCACGGATATCATCACAAGGGTGCAGGAGGATGGACCGGTCGACGTCGAGGACGTGTACCGTCTCATGTCCGCCGAGGATCCGAAGGACCTGGAGGAGCTCTACGCCGCCGCGAGGAAGGTCAGGGACTCCAGGTTCGGCAGGAAGATCTTCACATACGGTTTCGTCTACTACTCCACCTACTGCAAGAACAACTGCACGTTCTGCTACTACAGGAACTCCAACCACGGCATCGAGAGGTACCGCAAGGGCGTGGAGGAGGTCGTCCAGCTCTCTGGCAGCCTCAAGGACGCCGGCATCAACCTGGCGGACCTGACCACCGGCGAGGACCCCAAGCTCTACGCCGACGACTACAGGATGCTCCTGGACACCATCAGGGCGGTCCGCGACGAGGTCGGCATAAGCATCATGTCCTCCCCCGGCGCACTGCCCAGGGAGATGTTCCCCCGCATAAGGGAGGCGGGAGCGGACTGGCACGCATGCTACCAGGAGACCTACAACAGGGACCTGTTCTCCAGACTCAGGCTGGACCAGAGCTTCGACGACCGCCGCAACCAGAAGGTGTGGGCGATGGAGGCCGGACTCCTCGCGGAGGACGGGATGATGATGGGTCTCGGCGAGAACGTCCGCGACAGGGCGGAGACCATCCTCGAGATGGGCAACCTGGGATGCTCCCAGATCCGCGCCATGACGTTCGTCCCCCAGGAGGGGACCCCCATGCAGGACCACACACCCTACGATTCCACGGAGGAGCTCAAGGCCATCGCGGTCATGAGGATCCTCTTCCCCGACAGGCTCATCCCGTGCAGCCTGGACGTCGAGGGCATAGCGGGCCTCAAGACGAGGATCGCCGCGGGTGCCAACGTCATCACGTCCATCGTGCCGCCCAACAGGAACCTGGCGGGCGTCGCCCAGCACGAGCTGGACATAGAGAACGGCAACCGCTCCGTCGAGCACGTGTTCGAGATGCTCGAGGAGATGGGTTACCGTCATGCCACCAACACCGAGTACACGTCGTTCCTCGACTCCCGCAGGACCGCAGGGGGCGCGTAGATTGACGAGGATCGCCGTAGTGGGCGGTGCCCTCCAGGGGATGGAGGCTGTCTACCTAGCTGAGAAGGCCGGTTTCGAGACCGTGGTCCTGGACAGGAAGGCCCATGCGCCGGCGCTGTCCCTGTGCGACGAGCCCGTCGTGCTGGACCCGACCGTCGACCCCGCAGCCGCCATGGCGGTGTTCGAGGGGTGCGACGCGGTCATACCTGCCTGCGAGGAACTGGACCTGCTGAGGTGCCTGGACGGCATGCTCGCGGGGACGGACATCCCGCTGCTGTTCGACCTGGAGTCGTACGGCACATCGTGTTCCAAGAACAGGTCCAACGAGATCATGGAGTCGGTGGGCGTCCCGCTGCCCGGGAAGTGGCCCGAGTGCGGGTTCCCCGCGATCGTGAAGCCTTCGTCCCAGAGCGGTAGCGTGGGCGTGGCCGTGGCCATGGACGACGCCGACGTGGAGAGGGCCCTGGAGGCCATCCGCCGGCTCGGCGACGAGCCCGTCATGCAGGAGTTCGTCCACGGCAAGAGCGTGTCCATAGAGGTCATCGGCGACGGCTCCACGGCCAGGTCGTTCGTCACCACCGAGGTCGTCCTCGACACCAACTACGACTGCAAGATGGTCAGGTGCAACCCCGACATCCTGTCCCCGGAGGACGACGAGCTCCTCGGGAGGATAGGCAGGGACGTGGCCGAGGCCATCGGACTCGGCGCCCTGATGGACGTCGAGGCCATCCTGACCCCGAAGGGCCTGAGGGTCCTCGAGATCGACGCCAGGATCCCCAGCCAGACACCCGCGGCGATACAGGCGGCGACCGGTGTGAACCTCCTGGAGGAGCTCGCGTTCACCGCTCTCGGGAGGGAGACCGGCAGGGTCCGCACCCCCGGTTCCGCCGTCTACCGTCACGTCGTGTTCAAGGACGGCGTCCTCCGCGCATGCGGTGAGAAGGAGTTCGGCCATGTGAGGTCCCCCAGGTTCGTGAGGGGCTTCTTCGGTGCCGACGACGCGATAACCGACTACGAGCCCGGTAAGGACGAGTGGAGGGCGACCCTGATCACCCACGGACCCACCGAGGCCGGGGTCGACGTCAGGTGCGCCGACACGGTGTCCGCGATACTGGACGCGTGCTCGTCGGAGACGTTCATCGACGGTTCGCCGGAGGTGGTCTGATGACCAGGCTCACGTCAGACGACATCAAGGGCGTCCCGCAGGACGAGATGGACTTGGACTCCAGGCTGCTCAGCATGACCGGGAAGACGGTCAGGGGGATAGCGTTCGAGGGTGCTGGTCTGGAGGACACGGGTCAGGACCTGTCCCGCTTCAGGGTCGCCGTCGTGCCGATCACGTCCGGACTGGGGGTCATCGGCGGTTTCGCCGCATCGGTCGACGCTATCGTCCGCAGGCTCGGCTTCGACAGCCACGTCACCGCGGGCACCGATGTCAAGGGCTTCGCGGAGGCGGTGGCCGACGACGTCGACATGGTCATGATGGCCGACGACGACATGTTCATAGCGTACAACACCCGCAACGGGGAGCAGACCGACAACGCCTACGGAACGGCCATAGGCTACGCGGTCGCCCTCCGCAATGCGGCCGGCGGACTGGAGGGCAGGGACGTCCTCGTCATCGGCGCCGGTTTCGTGGGAGGCAACGCCGTCCGCATACTCCGCGACATGGGTGCGAACGTCAGCGTCACCGACATAGTCCTCGCCAAGGCGGAGGCCGTGGCGGAGAGGCACGGCGTGGCCGTGCTGGAGGACGTGAACCACGCGTTCTCGTCATTCGACCTTATACTCAACGCGGCACCCGCATCGTTCCCCGGGGAGCTGATGAGGGAGGGGGCGGTCATCTCCACCCCCGGGGTGCCGCACTACTTCGACGAGGAGGGCAGGAGGAAGGCCAGGGCCATCATCCACGACCCCCTCGAGATAGGGACCGCGGTCATGGCGGTCAACAGCATCAGGCGCCTGCTGTGAAGGCGCGCAAAGGAGAGACACACATGAGATACGGAATAGCACTGGACCTGGGAACCAGCGGTTTCCGCTGCCAGGCGATCGACCTGGACTCGAGGAAGACCGTCGCCACGGCGGTCACCGAGCGCCACCCCATACCCGGTATGAACGTCATAGACCACGTCAACTTCGCCATGAAGGCGGGGGAGGACGTGGCCAACGCCCTCATGATCGGGGCGATCAACAACCTGTTCGCCGAGCTCGCCATAGAGCTGTCGGCGGTCGAGGTCATAGCGGTCTGCGGCAACCCGTTCCAGCTCTCGCTGTTCCAGAACATCGAGATCAGGGACCTCGCGTTCGCCGGGAAGAACAAGATCAAGGCCATGGGCGTCGTCTCTCCCCCCAGGATGGGCGACATCATCGATGCGGAGCCCCTCGGTATCGTCGGCATGCCCGGTGCGAAGGTCATCATCCCGCCCGCGGTCACCCACGAGATCGGTGCGGACGCCATCGCCATGATGCTCATGACCGACATCCTCAACGAGACCGAGCCCTGCATCGTGGTGGACTACGGCACCAACGCCGAGATGGCGCTGGTCAAGGACGGCAACGTCTACACCGGATCCGCCGCGGCCGGTCCCGCACTCGAGGGCCAGGAGATCGAGAGGGGCATGCTCGCCGCACCCGGTGCCCTCAGCGAGGTGGAGATCACCGACAGGGGCTGGAGGTGCTACGTCCTGGACGACACCATGGCGGCACAGCCCGGTGACATCATCGACCCGCTCACCGGAGCGGTCGTCGAGGAGGGACCTATGCACGGCAAGGCGATCGGGGTCACCGGAACCGGTGTCATCGCCGCCCTCGCCAACGGTATGAAGCAGGGCATCGTCGTGCCCCCCAAGATCGAGAGCCCCGACGGGCTGCTCCACCTCCAGGACGGCATCAACATCGAGGGCAAGGACGTGGAGGAGGCCGGGAAGGCCATCGGTGCGCTCCGCGCCGGGTTCCTCACGCTCCTGGACGACGCGGGACTCTGGGTCTCCGACGTCAGGAAGGCCTACATGTCCGGTGCGTCCGGTCTCTACGTGGACGCCAGGAAGGCGATGGAGATCGGCATGGTCACCCCCGGTGCCACGGACATCGTCCAGTTCGGCAACACCTCCATCGGCATGGCCAGGAAGCTCATCTTCGGAGAGATCACCCTCGACGACCTGAAGGAGTTCGCGAAGAAGCTCAAGGCGACCCACTGCATGTTCGCCACCGCACCCGTGTTCAAGGACCTGTACTCGGTGGAGTACTCCGTCTGGTGCACCGGCATGCCCATGGACCAGTACAACCCCATGCTCGGCATCTACGGTCTCCCCGAGATCCCCCCGATGCCCGCGTCCGAGGATGTCAGGGTCACCCGCTACGCCGTCAGGGACCTCCCCGACACCGAGGACTGCAAGGTCAGCATAATCAAGTCCGGTACGGTCCTCTCCGGCAACGTGGAGGGATGCATCGGATGCAGGAAGTGCACGAAGGCATGCCCCGAGTCCGCGATCACCATCTCCCCGGAGGGCGTGTCCGGGTACAGGGCGGAGATCCAGTCCGACAGGTGCGCCGGAACCGCCTGCAGGAGATGCGAGTCCGCATGCCCCGGATCGGTCCTGCACACCCTGGACCTGAGGGTGCAATGATCAGTTGAGCGTGATGCTCCTGACTCCGCGGCAGGATCTCAGGACCGGTAGGAGGTCGGGCGGGAGCTCCCCGTCCACGACGACCACCAGGACCGACCTGCTCCTGTCGCCGGAGTCCTTGACCACGGCCTGTCTGATGGACACGTTCTCCCTGGACAGCGCCACCATGACGTCCGCTATGATGCCCGGCATCTCCGGGTCGGTGGGCGCGATCGTTATCGACGTGCAGCCGATGTGCTTCGCGATCCTCTCCATGTTCAGCATGGGCTCCGCCTCGGAGAACACCGATGCCAGCTCGGGATCGGAGGATATGCGCTCGAGGGTGGTCTTGACGACCCTGCGGTCCACCTTGAAGGCGCGGCTGATCGCGGTCTCGCCGACCTCGACGTCCCCGCAGAGGGCCCTGCCGTCGACGACCCTCATCCCGTGCTCCAGGAGCCTTTCCGCGACGCTCCGCTGTGCGGGCGATGATGAGAAGAAACCGTCGAGTATGTCCATGGCTCCGCATCTGCGTCCAAGTATTTGACTGGTTCAACGGGTCCGCCCCGCACACCTGTAAAGCGAACCCCGGTTAGCTTTATAATCCGATCAACGCAGTCCGAACACGATGCACTGCTGCAAGCTCATCCTGGACACGTCGGCCGTACCCCGTGGGTGCCAATGCCACACGATGCTGCCCGTCAGATTCGATTCGGAGGGTGTCTCCGTCAGGGTCCTCTCATGCTCCATGTCGGGGGAGGGCTCGGGTTTCTCGCTTGTCCGCATACACGGTCCGGTGGGCAGGCTGGAGGAGGGCACGACCGTCTACGGGGAGGGCGAGTGCAACATGTCCCGTGTCTCGAAGGACAACTACCTCGCCATGGTCACCAACGACAGGTGCACCATCGCGCACATCCTCAAGGAGTCCGGATGCTCCCTGTCGTCCGCCGTGCCCCGGTCCGAGACCGTGGTCGTGTGGGACGTCATCGGTCCCGACGCATCCAGGATCGACGGGCTGCTGTCGTCCCTGGAGGGTGCGGGGTGCACGTGCACGGTGGTCTCCCGCGGTCCGTTGGAGTCCACCACGGAGATCACGGACAGGCAGGAGGCGTACTTCATGGCCGCCATGGACCTCGGCTACTACGACGTCCCGAAGAGGATAGACCTGGACGAGCTGAGCGTCAGGCTAGGCTGCCCCAAGTCGACCCTGAACACGTCGCTGCGCCAGACCGAGCGCAGGATACTCGAGTACCACCGCAACGCCTGCCTCGGCCGCAGGCTCCTGAAGGACGACTGAACCGTACAAGCTTATAATGTGCCATGGGGATACGATCGGGGATCCAATGACCGGTACCGAGGAACTCAGGGCTCTCATCCTGGACATAGACGAGAAGATCATCGACCTCATAGCGACGCGCATGGAGATCGTGGACGAGCTTGCCAAGGCCAAGAGGGAGTCGTCCCAGGAGTACTGGAGCAGCGAGAAGGAGATGGAGGTCATCCAGCGCTACCACGAGCTCTGCGGGGAGGTCGGCCTCACCGAGGAGGAGGCCAGGCACATCGCGCAGGTCATCCTCCACATATCCAAGGAGAGGCAGAGACACGCATTCGAATGATTTTGAAAGCCGCGTGTCCCGCATCGGGGCGGTCTGCGGCGGCAGGACCGCACTGGCCGTGTCCGGGGGCACGGACTCCGTGTTCCTCCTCAACGTCCTCGCCGCATGCGGAGCCGATGTGCGTGCGTACCACGCCGTGACACCGTTCGGGAAGCCGGTGGACACGGTGCGCGTGCGCTCCGAGTGCGCGAGACTGGGCGTACCGCTCACGGAGGTCCGTGTGGACACTCTCTCCGACCCGTCGGTCTCAGCCAACGGTCCGGACCGCTGCTATCGCTGCAAACGCGCCATATTCTCGGCCATAGCCGGCAGGGCGCGCTCCGACGGCTGCACCATCGTCGCGGACGGCACCAACGCATCCGACGATCCGGGCGACCGTCCGGGGATGAGGGCGCTGACCGAGCTGGGTGTCGTGTCTCCCCTGAGGGAGGCCGGTGCGACCAAGGCGGAGGTCCGCTCGATGTCGCGCGACATGGGGCTCCCCACATGGGACATGCCCTCGGACTCCTGCCTGGCGACCCGTGTCCGCACCGGGACACCGCTGACCGCGGACCTGTTGTCGCGCGTGGCCTCGGCCGAGGCGCACGTGTCCTCGATGGGGTTCGATGGTTTCAGGGTCCGCACGGACGGTTCGTCGGCCACACTCGTTCTCCGTGCACGCGACCTGGAGAGGGGGCGCGGGATGGGGCCCGTGCTCCTGCGGGGGATAGAACCTTATCTCGGCTGCACCGTGCTGGACCCGGAGGGAAGGGAAGATGGCTTGTGACCGCACTAGGGAGATCCTGGAGGGTGTCGCGTCGGGCAGGGTGTCCGTCGACGACGCCATGCTGGGTCTGAGGATGATGCCGTTCGAGGACCTCGGCTTCGCGAAGGTGGACCACCACAGGGAGGTCCGCCAGGGTGTGCCCGAGGTGGTGTACGGTGCGGGGAAGACCGCGGACCAGATATCGTCGATCGTGTCCGCGATGCTGGACCGCGGCGTCCGCACGGTGCTGGTCACGCGTCTGGACGGGGACAAGGCCTCGGAGGTCGCACGCACCGTCCCGCTCCGCTTCGATCACGTCAGCCGCATAGGCGTCGCCGGGGAGGTCCCGGGTCCGGGGACCACGGGGTGCATCACCGTGGTCAGCGCGGGCACCAGCGACATGCCCGTGGCCGAGGAGGCCGCCGTCACCGCCGAGGTGCTCGGCAACAGGGTGGTCCGCGTGTACGACGTGGGTGTCGCGGGGATACACAGGCTGCTCTCCCACTCGGACGAGCTCATGTCCTCGCGCGTGGTGATCGCCGTCGCGGGGATGGAGGGGGCACTCGCCAGCGTCGTGGGCGGGATCGTCGACTGCCCGGTGATAGCGGTGCCCACGAGCGTGGGATACGGCGCGTCCTTCGGGGGCCTGGCCGCGCTCCTGACGATGATGAACTCCTGTGCCAGCGGTGTCGGGGTGGTCAACATAGACAACGGGTTCGGTGCCGGCTACCTCGCGAGCATGATAAACCGCATGGGTCCGCCGGAGTGACCCGTCTGCGCAGTTATTTTATCGTGAATACCCCATCCACCGCCGTTACGGGGGTATCCCAAGATGAGCAAGATCAGTGTAGCGGTCCTAGGTGCAACTGGAATGATCGGACAGAGATTCATCCAGATGCTGGAGGACCATCCGTATTTCGAGATTGAGGGTCTCTACGCGTCCGAGAGGTCCAACGGAAAGAGGCTCTCGGAGGTCCTGAAGGTGAGGGACCACGTCTACAAGGACGAGACCATGGACAGGGAGATCGAGACGATGGACATCTCCAAGATCGCGGCCAACTGCAGGGTCGCGTTCAGCGGCATCCCCTCCGACCTGGCGGGGCCCACGGAGACCCAGCTCGCCGATGCGGGTGTCGCGGTCTTCACCAACGCCGGCTCCCACAGGATGGACCCGAACGTCCCCATCCTCATCCCCGAGGTCAACCCCGGCCACCTCGAGTCCATCAAGGACCAGGCGACCTACGCCAACGGCGGTTTCATAGTAACCAACGCCAACTGCTCGTCCACCGGCATCGCGGCACCCCTCGCGGCCATGGACAACGCGTTCGGACTGAAGCAGGTCTTCGTCTCCACGTACCAGGCCCTCTCCGGTGCCGGGTACCCCGGAGTCCCCTCGCTCGACGCGGTCGGCAACGTCGTCCCCTACATCGGCGGGGAGGAGGAGAAGATGGAGTCCGAGCTCGCGAAGATGCTCGGAACCTACTCCGACGGGGCCTTCCACTTCGCGGACTTCAAGGTCATGGCCAACTGCGCCAGGGTGCCCGTCGTCGACGGCCACCTCGAGTCGCTCGTGCTGGACTTCGAGGCCCAGCCCACCCTCGAGGAGCTCGAGGCGTGCCTCACAGGGTTCCGCGGCGAGCCCCAGACCCTCGGTCTGCCCTCCGCTCCCGAGCAGCCCATCATCGTCAGGTCCGAGTCCAACAGGCCCCAGCCCGTGTTCGACGCCATGGCCGGACGCCCCGAGCGCGCGAGGGGCATGGCCGTAACCATCGGCAGGCTCAGGCAGAGCAACGGCTACTACAAGGCGTTCGCCATGTCGCACAACACCCTCAGGGGAGGTGCGGGCGGATCCGTCCTCAACGCCGAGCTCATGAAGGCCAAGGGCCTCCTCTGAGCACGGTACTGTAAAACATCACGGGACGGCGGGGTTCCCCGCCGTCCCCGGTTCACTCCTTCGCTGGGTGGCACCCGTCGGGGCCGCAGACCATCCCGCTGCACTCCGACACGTCCATGTCCTCCTCCTCGGCGTACGCCTTGGACAGGACCTCCTTCATGTCGCGTATGTCGATCGCCCCGGATATGCCGTACTTCCCGTTGATCACGAAGAACGGAACGGCCCTTATCCCGAGCATGTGCGCCTCGTTCTCCTCGTCCAGGACCTCCCTGGCGTACAGGTCGCCCCCGAGGACCTCCGATACCTCGTCCTCCGTGAGCCCGACCTCGAGGGAGAGCCTGGTCAGCACCCCGTGGTCGGCGAGGACCAGGTTGTCGGTGAAGTACGCCCTGTAGAAGCGGTCTATGAACCTGTCCCCGAACTCCCTGCCCTTGGACTGTGCCAGCTTGGTCAGGCGGAGGGCATCGAAGGTGTTGGAGTTCAGTGCGGTCGCGTAGCGGAAGTCGAGTCCCTCCGAGATCCCCATGGCGGAGATCCTGTCGACCTGCATCCTCGCCTGCTCCAGGGTCATCCCGTAGTTGCTGGCGAAGCTCTCCACGATCGTGTGGCGGGGGACCTTCTTGGCGTTGGGGTTCAGGCGGAACGCCTTGAAGACGAGCCTGCACCCGTCCTCGATGC
This sequence comes from Candidatus Methanomethylophilaceae archaeon, assembly GCA_017461225.1. Classification (GTDB taxonomy): domain Archaea; phylum Thermoplasmatota; class Thermoplasmata; order Methanomassiliicoccales; family Methanomethylophilaceae; genus Methanoprimaticola. The sequence goes on along the minus strand of JAFTYV010000017.1, from coordinate 16,246 downwards.
CCAGCTCCCTCATCGCCCTCTTCATCCTCGCGGCGGCGATGTAGCAGAACGGGCAGGCGTAGTCGGACCAGTATTCGATCATCATCGTTATCGGGACACCGAAGGCGCTGCACCTTCATCAGTCCTTTGCACGGGTCAGGCGGAGGGCGAGCATCCCGGCGGCCAGGTCGCCCGTCTCCTGACGGAAGTGGTCGCAGATGATGCCGCAGCTGGAGGGGGACGCGTACCACAGGACGGCGTCGGCCTCGGGCGGCATCCACCCGCCGGTGCCGGTGAAGGCCATCGGGTGCAGCTCCATGCGGACGTCGCCGACGGGGACGGGGTCCGAGTACATCACGAAGTCGTCCGAGAGGAACACGACGTCGGGGCGGGACGAGAGGTCCGGAACCATCGCATCGGTTACGTTGTGCCCCACCAGGTTCCCCGCGGAGTCGACCATCCTGAGGGTGCACCCCTCGTCCGGGACCCTGAACGACGGGGAGGTGAAGACGCACAGCACCGTGTCGCGCCCCATGCACTCGCGCAGGCCGACGTTGTCGACCTCCATGCCGCCCGTCGCACGGACGGTGGACTCCTCCGCGACGATCCTCCGACACAACTCGTCGTCCATGGGCTCCACCCTCACGACGCCCTCCTCCGACAGCAGCCTCCTGACGACCTCGTCGAGCTCCATGCCGGCGTATCGGCGTACGGGGTGATAACGGGGGCGGTCGGTGGGAAAAGGATAAGGCCGTCATGCGGATGGCGGACGCATGTTCGATGCGGGTCTTCTGTGGATCATCGTGGGCGGACTCATCGAGCCCCTCTGGGTCGTCGCACTCAAGAGGTACAACGAGTCGAAGTCCCCCGCATGGGGGGCGTCGGCGGTCGTGTTCATGATCGCGAGCCCCATGTTCCTCTCGTTCGGTATGGAGACGATGCCGGTCGGCGTGGCGTACGCCATATGGACCGGTCTGGGCGCCGTGTTCACCATGTTCGTCGGCGTGATGCTCTACAACGACCGGATGGACCGCATCAGGATCCTCTTCGTCACCATGATCATCGTGGGCGTGGTGGGTCTGCAGCTGTCGTCGGAGGCGGTCCTGTGAACCGCGCCTGGGGCGCAGTCCTGCTGGGCGGTCTGTCCGAGACCGTGTGGGCGGCCACCATGAAGATGTCCGACGGGTTCACCGACCCCCTGTACACCCTGGTGACCATAGGGTTCCTCGTGGTCAGCACCCTGCTGCTGAACGTCGGGCTGAGGTCGGGGCTGCCCGTCGGCCCCTGCTACGCCGTCTGGGTGGGGACCGGCTCCGTCGGGGCGGTCATCGTCGGGATGCTGGTCTTCGGGGAGGTGTTGAACGTCCTCGGGTTCGTGTTCCTGGCGGTCATCATCTGCGGCATCCTGGGCCTGAACCTGGTGTCCGAGGGGGAGTGACCCCCGGGTCCGCCGGCACCCCCTCGACGGCGGACAAACCCTTATCTATCCCTCTTTTATACGAAGCGCGAGGACTCAGATGACACTAAGACTAGGTGTACCGAACAAGGGCAGGCTCAACGAGAGAACCATAGAACTCCTGAGGAAGTCGGGACTGGACCTGGGGGAGGACATAGGCAGGAAGCTCTACGTCCGCGTCCGCAACCAGGACATCGAGGTGATGTTCGTCCGCGCACAGGACATCCCGGAGTTCATCGCCGCCGGCGCCATCGACATGGGCATCACCGGACTGGACGAGCTCGCCGAGTCGGGTCACCAGCTGATCAACGCACTGAACCTCGAGTTCGGGTACTGCCACCTCTCCGTGGCCGTCCCCGAGGAGTCCGGCATCACGGACGTCTCGCAGATAAAGGACGGCAGCAGGATCGCCACATCGTTCCCCAACCTCACCAGGAGGTACTTCGAGTCCATGGGGAAGGACGTGGGCGTCATCGTCGTCACCGGCGCCGCGGAGATCATGCCCTACCTCGGCGTGTCCGACTACATCGTGGACCTCGTGTCCACCGGTTCCACCCTGAGGATGAACAGGCTCAGGGAGGTCGGGACCATCGTGGAGTCCCAGGCCGCCGTCATCACGTCCCAGGCCGCCTACGACGGGAACAGGGAGCAGATCGACGAGATCGTCGACTCCATCCGCAGCGTCCTCGTCGCCGAGGACAAGAAGTACATCATGGCAGACGTCCCCAGGGACAGGCTCCCCGAGGTGGAGGCCATCCTCCCCGGCATCGGCGGACCCACGGTCCTGGACATCTCCGGCAACGCGTCCTTCGTCGCGGTCCACGCGGTCGTGGACTCCGACAAGATCTTCCACACCATCACCGAGCTCAAGAGGATCGGTGCGAAGGGCATACTCACCATGCCCATCGAGAGGCTGGTGGAGTGATGACCGTCACCAGGGACATCATGAGGGAGACCACCAGGGGCTTCAGCAAGTACTACAACCCCGAGCTGCACGGCGAGCTCAGGCTCGACACCAACACCAACGTGCTCGGATCCAACCCCGCCGCCGAGAGGTACCTGGCGGAGGGGAAGTGGGACCTGAACGGGTACCCCAACACCTACTCCGACGGCCTCAGGGGCGCCCTCGCGGAGCTCTACGGCCTGGAGGCCGACAACATCATCGCCGGGAACGGTTCCGACGAGATGCTCGACGTCACGTTCAAGACGTTCACCAACTGGGGCGACAACTGCGCCGTCCCCGTCCCGTCGTACTCCCTGTACGACTACTTCGTCAAGTGCAACGGCGGCCGCGCCATCGAGGTGGACCTCACCGAGGACTTCCAGCTCGACGTGGACGCGATGGTCAGGCAGGACGCCAAGGTCGCCATCATGCCGTCGCCCAACAACCCCACGGGCAACTCGTTCAGGACCTCGGACATAGAGGAGATCCTCTCCAGGTTCGACGGCGTCGTCGTGGTGGACGAGGCCTACGGCGAGTACGCCGACGACTCCATGGTGCGCAGGATCGACGAGTTCGACAACCTCGTGGTCCTCAGGACCTTCTCCAAGGCCTACGCCATGGCCGCGCTCCGCGTGGGGTACGCGGTGGCCAACAGGAACCTGGCCGACATGATGATGAGCGTCAAGATCCCCTACTCGCTGAACATGGTCAGCGAGGGCGCGGCCATCGCCGCGGTCTCCGACCAGGACTTCATCCGCCGCAGCGTGGAGATGGTCAGGGAGCAGAGGCCCGTCCTGGACGCCGGTCTCAGGCGCCTCGGCTTCGAGACCTTCCCGTCCGACTCCAACTTCATACTCGCCAGGTCGCCCATCGACCACGCGGAGCTCGTCGCCGGCCTGAAGGAGCGCGGCGTCCTCATCCGCGACTTCGGCTCCAAGCGCAGGACCGAGAACTGCGTCAGGACGACGGTGGGCACGCAGGAGCACAACGCGTTCCTGCTCGAGTGCATCGCCGACATCGTAGAGGGATGATGGCGTTGAGGGTCACCATATCGGACTACGGTGTCGGGAACCTCTACTCCATCCGCAGGTCCCTCGAGATGTGCGGGGCGGAGGTCGAGGTCGTCACCGACATGTCCCGCCTCCTGGACGCGGAGTGCATCGTCTTCCCCGGCGTCGGGGCGTTCGACAGGACCATGGAGCGCCTGCTCCCGTACAGGGACGGCATAAGGGAGAGGCTCGAGGCCGGTGTGCCCGCCCTGGGCGTGTGCATAGGCATGCAGATCCTCTTCGACGGCAGCGAGGAGGGCTCGTCCCCCGGACTGGGCCTGATCGGAGGGGACGTGGTCGGGCTCCGCTGCAGGGTCAGGCCCCACATGGGCTGGAACAGGGTCTCCAGCGCGGACCCCCTGTTCGACGGCGTGTCCGACGACCACTTCTACTTCGTGCACTCGTTCCACGGTTCGCCGACGGACCCGTCCGCGACCATCGGGACCACCGAGTACGAGGGGACGGAGTTCCCGTCGTTCTTCAGGGTGCACAACACCTACGGGACGCAGTTCCATCCCGAGAAATCCAGCGTGTCCGGCAGGACCGTGCTGGAGAACTTCATATCATTCGCGGAGGCAGAGAGATGAGAGTAATACCCGCAGTCGATGTCCTGGACCACCAGGTGGTCCAGTTGGTCGGGGGAGTCCCCGGAAGCCAGCAGATCACCATGCCCGACCCCGTCGAGGTGGCGGGGATGTGGGTGTCCCGCGGTGCACCCTACCTGCACCTGGTGGACCTGGACGGCGCCTTCGGGAAGGAGAGCAACGTCCCCGTGTTCAAGAGGATCATCCGCGAGTACGGAGTCCCCGCCGAGGTCGGAGGGGGCATCAGGGACGTCGAGACGATAGACGACCTCGTGGCCGCGGGTGCGGACAGGGTCGTCGTCGGGACGAAGGCCGTCAGGGAGCCCGAGTGGCTCGAGATGGTGGCCGACAGGCACCCCGGGCGCATAGTGCTCTCCATGGACACCAAGGGCGGTGCGATCGCCATCAAGGGATGGCAGGAGTCCGCGGCGATGACCGTCACCGAGATGTTCGACAGGATACGCGACCTGCCCCTCGCGGCGGTCCTCAACACCAACGTGGACGTGGAGGGTCAGAGGAAGGGCATAGACGAGGCGCAGGCAAGGGACTTCATCGGCAGGTGCCCCCACAGGGTCGTGGCATCCGGGGGTGTGACCTCCCGTGCGGATGCGGAGATCCTGGCGGATGCGGGCGCCGAGGGTGCGGTCGTGGGTCTGGCGATGTACACCGACGTGATCACCCCCTGGACCTGGGACACCCCCTGGATGGCCTGAGGAAGTAGGTTTTTATCATCACCGTCCATTGGGGTGAACGGATGAAGCTGCCCTGTGAATTGATAGTCACGCACATACTCCCCACCGCGCGCGGGTCCCTGGCCAAGGAGCTCGTCAACAGGCACGGGATGACCCAGGTCCAGGTGGCGCGCCTCTTCGGGGTGACCTCCGCCGCCGTGTCCCAGTACCTGAAGGGTCTGAGGGGAGGCAACAACCTGATCGACAAGAGCGCGTACAGGGACGATTTCTACAGGCTCATCGCCGACTGCGCGGACCGCGTGGCGTCCGGCGAGGACGTGATGACGGTCATGTGCGGCATCTGCAGGTTCGTCAAGGACTGCGGACTCCTGAGGGCGCTCTACGTCTTCGAGGGTTACAGCGGCGATGTGAACATCTGCCGCGAGTGCCCCCGTTTCTGCATCGTCCCGTACGATGAGGGTCTGTCTGAGCTGTGATACCGCGTAACGTACGTGGCGACCGGTCGAAAGAATTTAGACCCCCTGGTGCATACGGTGTCCCGGAGGGGTCGTGTCCCCCGATCGAACCTACGGGACATCCGTCCTGTGTTCCGGGTACTGTCCATTGACGCGGCCCCTCCTCAGCCTTGTCCGGGACCCCCCGCGGGGGGCCGACCACGATGCTTAATAAAGATGCGCGCGTTCGTGTGCACGGTACTTATGACCGGTAGAGTGGCGAAGGTCGAGCGCAGCACCAGGGAGACGCAGATCTCCGTGGAGCTCGACATTGACGGTACGGGAAGGTTCGATGTCGACTGCGACATCCAGTTCCTCAAGCACATGGTCGAGACCCTGGCGAGGTACGCATCGTTCGACATCGTGATGAGCGCCCACGGGGACAACGACCACCACATCATAGAGGACGTCGCGATCACCCTGGGAAGGGCGATCTCCGAGGCGCTGGACGGCAGGCCCATCGAGAGGATGGCGACGTCCACCGTCGTCATGGACGACGCCATGGTCACCGCATCCATCGACCTCGTCGACAGACCGTACGCCGACGTGGACTGCCCGGACCCCATCTACACCCACTTCATGAGGAGCCTCGCCATGACCGCGGGCATAACCCTCCACATCCTGAGGGTGCGCGGGTTCGACGAGCACCACATCGTGGAGGCGGGCTTCAAGTCCCTGGGCAGGGCGCTCAGGGAGGCCACCAGGGTCAGGGATACCGAACTCAGCACGAAGGACCGTGCGCAGATCAAGGTCTGATTAACATGCTCACAAAGAGAATCATCCCCTGTTTGGACGTGAAGGACGGAAAGGTAGTCAAGGGAATCAACTTCGTTGGTCTCAGGGACGTGGGCAACCCCCCGGACCTGGCGATGGAGTACGAGAGGCAGGGTGCCGACGAGATCACCTTCCTCGACATCTCCGCATCCCTCGAGGCGAGGCAGACCATGCTCAACGCCGTGTCCGAGACCGCCAGCAAGCTGTTCGTCCCCCTCACCGTGGGAGGCGGCATCAGGACCGCGCAGGACATGAGGGACGCCCTCAACGCCGGTGCGGACAAGGTGTCCATCAACTCCGCGGCCGTCACCAACCCCGACATGATCACCGAGTGCGCCGACAGCTTCGGCAAGCAGTGCGTCGTCGTCGCCATCGACGGGAAGAGGAAGGGGGACAAATGGGAGGTCGTCACGCACGGCGGCACCAGGTTCACCGGACTCGACGTCGTCGAGTGGGCCCAGAGGGTCCAGGACCTCGGCGCGGGCGAGATCCTGTTCACGTCCATGGACGCGGACGGCGTGAAGACCGGATACGACATCGAGATCACCGGCGCCGTCGCCGACGCAGTCGACATCCCCGTCATCGCATCCGGCGGATGCGGTTCCATGGAGCACATCTACGAGGTCTTCGCCCAGACGGACGTCTCCGCGGCCCTCGCGGCATCCATCTTCCACTACAACGAGTGCACCGTCGGCGGTGTCAAGCAGTACCTCAGGGACAGGGGGATCAACGTAAGATGACCGACCTGAAGTACGACGACAGGGGACTCATCACCGTGGTCGTGCAGGACTGGTGCACCAACGAGGTCCTCATGGTCGCATGGGCCAACGAGGAGGCCGTGGGGCTGATGAGGGAGACCGGGTACACCCACTTCTGGTCCAGGTCCAGGCAGAGGCTCTGGAGGAAGGGCGAGGAGTCCGGACACGTCCAGAGGATCAAGTCCATCCAGACCGACTGCGACGGGGACACCCTCCTTGTTAGGGTCGAGCAGACCGGGGTCGCATGCCACACCGGCGAGGCCTCCTGCTTCCACAACCTGGTCCACGGTGGAACCGAGGAGACCATGGCGATCCTGCCCGAGCTCAGACGCGTCATCCACGACAGGCACGAGAACCCCTCCGACGAGAGCTACACGTGCAAGCTGTTCAACGACGAGACCCGCATGTGCAAGAAGATCATCGAGGAGGCCGGCGAGTTCGCGCTCGCGATAAAGGACCGCGACGAGGACGAGATGGCCTGGGAGCTGGCGGACCTGATCTACCACACCATGGTCGCCATCGAGAAGACCGGGCTCCCCATGGAGAAGGTCTTCGAGAAGCTGTCGGAGAGGGCCCAATGAGCGCCGACCTCCACACCCCCACCGTCTACAGCGACGGGGAGCTGATCCCGGCGGAGCTGGTCCGCAGGGCGATGGTGCTCGGACACGATGTCATCGCCATCACGGACCACGTGGACATGACCAACGTGGAGTTCGTCGTGACCAACGTGGTCAAGGCCGTAGAGCTCTGCGAGGACTACATCAGGACCATCCCCGGGGTGGAGATCACCCACGTGCCCCCCTCCAAGATCGCGAAGGTGGCCGAGATGGCCAGGTCCTTCGGTGCGGAGTGGGTCGTCGTCCACGGCGAGACCGTGACCGAACCCGTCGCCCCCGGGACCAACCGCGCATCCGTGGAGAACCCCGACATCGACATACTCGCCCATCCCGGGTTCATAACCCTGGAGGAGGCGGAGCTGGCCAGGGACAACGACGTCATCCTGGAGGTCACCGGCAGGGCCGGTCACAACATCACCAACGGGCACGTCGTCAACATGGCCCGTGCCGCAGGTGCGAGGATGGTCGTCGACTCGGACACACACTCCCCGGACAACCTCATGGACGAGGCAGCGGCGCTCACCGTCGCCCTCGGAGCGGGCATGACCCCCGAGGAGGCCGAGCTGGCCCTCCACGTCACGCCCTACGACGCCATCAGACGCATCCGCGTTTGAGCGTGTTGTCAAACTTTAGAGTGTTCGAACGGGCTGGTTTATTACGGCGTGAAAAATTGGTTTGAGCGTGTTGTCAAACCTTTGATCGTCTTGCAGCCCTTCGGACACACCTATCGATATTAGGAACAAAAACAGCTTCGAGATGACTGTTCTGGTTGTTTTATGTTTTGTAGTTACGAACCCATTGCTACATGATGTGTTTGATAAAAAAGTCATTTCCAATCATCAAGATAACCTGTTCAGATCATCCCCTCCATGAACACACTCCCTATAACTTCGATCAATTGATATTTTTTGAGGATGAACATGCCGGACACCACCTCTTACACAGACATTTAGACAAGCTCGATTGGGTTGAACTGAGGAGAATAAGATGGAGGGGACGTCAGATAACGTCCGATTTCGCTGCATGTTCACAGATGACGGTCGAATGATAGATCGGACTGTTGTCTCCATCTGATGAACAGGGTAATTTCGACTTTATGTTTATCATAAAAAGGAATGATAGTGACGACACGATTCCCGCCGATTGCGGGGCCATTTCTGGCGATTCCGGCAAAGCCTTATTTGAACTCGTGTTGTCATCCTAATAATCTGAACACTAGTATAAAAAATACCAGGTAATGATCGAGTTGGAAATTACACACACATCAAAAATAACAAAGATAACAGTTTAAAGTTATTATTTTGATATAGGTTCTCATTCCATATGATTGTAAACGTCATGGGCGACATCCAAAATGTTGTGAATCGGGCATTGTCTGAATACAGCTCTGATCAGCGCGTGGCAATCGTCAGAACCATACTCATGGATTCGTTAGATGGTGGATCGGCCGATGTGCCCCCATCATCATGTTCTGTATGCGGATGTAGCAAATTCATTCATTATGGCACCACAAAGAAGGGGACTCCGAGATGGCAATGCGGATCCTGTGGAAAAGTCAGATGCAACATCGAAGTCAGAAATCGTATGATTGATACCAAATTGAACACCGATATCTGGATGACTTATGCTAAATACTTTGTTGATAGGAGTTCCAGCTATGATATTGCAAGAAAACTCGGTGTGAGTAGGAAGACCGTACGGTTTATGAAGAACAGGACAATGGACGTTCTGTTCACGAATCTGGTCATTAGCCAAGATGAAATCGATCACGAATCGAATTGTTGACAGATCCATAAGAGTTTCGATGATACGGTTATTGATCATTGACAGCTGGAACATGTCTCATTTCAACAAAGATATGCCTTGGGTGGAGTGGTTTATTTCGTAACGGGATCCATCTGAGTCTGATGTCCATCATATGTACAAAGGAATCATTGAAAGAGCTTCCAACACGGTGCTTACCCTGACCGTATATGTACTGCCCCGTGCATATTGACAACCAATACTTCGCAATCGGTGTTTTCATGGAACCAGATCAGGATTACTACCTTGGCTTGGATATCGGAACTAACTCCCTGGGTTGGGCGGTAACGGATCCGGAATACAACATTCTGGAATACCGTCGCAAATCCATGTGGGGGATCCATCTCTTCGATGAGGGGAACACTGCTGCCGAACGTCGTATGCACCGGTGTGCACGTCGTCGTCTGAACCGTAGGAAACAGAGGATAGTCCTTCTCCGTGAATTATTCTCAGAGGAACTGTTCCGTATAGACCCCTCATTCTATGACAGACTCGATTCCAGTAGCCTGGTCCTGGAAGACCGTGTGGACAAACAGAAGAACAGTCTCTTCAACGATCCCGATTTCTCGGACATCGACTACCATCACCGTTTCCCGACAGTGTACCATCTGAGGAAATACCTGATGGAGACGACCGACAAACCCGACCTCAGACTGGTGTATCTGGCATGTCACCACATTGTGAAGTACCGTGGACATTTCCTCTTCGGTGAAACGGAATCCTCCGTGCTTCCCGATTTCTCGGAAGTGATCGGGAATCTTGTGGAGAACCTGTGCCAATACGATGATTCGATAATGGTATCTGATCCAGAGGAATTAGCATTTATTCTCTCAGACAGGTCCATCACGGTCACAGACAAGAAGAGAGAACTGTCCAGGCTGATAAGCAACGATACTGAAAAGTCAGATCTGGGAAAGGGCATGTGCTCGCTCTTGGCCGGAGGGAAGATGAAACTCTCCAAACTGTTCGATGACGAATCGCTCGATGATCTTACCATATGCTTCAAGGATGCCACAGTCGAGGAACAGATGTCCGAATTGGAGGATGCGTTGTACGGGAGCGATTACTTCGTGACGCTCGAACTGTCGAAGAAGGTCTACGATTGGTCCGTCCTTAGCGGATTGCTCAAGGGGCATGCATCGATATCGGAAGCCAAGATCGCCCAATACGAGCAACACATGGGGGACCTTGCGGTATTGAAGAGGGCCGTTCGTCAATACGCACCGGACAAGTACAGGGACGTTTTCAAAACAGCTGGAATCAAGGGGAACTATTGCTCATACGTAGGCGTCTGTGGGAAGGGCAAACCAGATAAAACATGCGATCAGACCGAGTTCTGCAAGTACATCCTATCCATCCTCAATGGAACCGGGGCCAAAGACGATGCCTGTCTGAAGTCCATGTTCGACAGACTCTCATCCGGTACATTCATGCCCAAACAGACTTCCAAGGAGAACAGTGTCCTTCCGTATTCAGTACACAGGATGGAGCTGAAGATCATTCTGGAGAATGCATCCAAACATTATCCGTTCCTCGGGGTCACGGGTGATGATGGTTTCACCATCGCTGAAAAGGTACTGATGATACAGTGCTTCAGGATTCCGTACTATGTCGGCCCACTGGGTAAAGGGTCGAGGAACTCATGGGCTGTACGCAGATCGGTGGATCGTGTCACACCATGGAATTTCGATGAGGTTGTGGACCTGGACGCATCCGCTGAGATGTTCATGGAGAACCTGACGAGTTTCTGTACATACATGGTGGGGGAGAAGGTACTGCCCAAGAACTCCATCCTGTACTCCCACTTCCAACTGTACAATGAACTAAACAACCTGAGGGTGAACGGGGATAAGATCCCCATCCATGTGAAGAGGCAGATGGTCAATGAGCTATTCGGGAAGAAGGGGAAGGTGACCAAGAAGAGGATCCAGAACTATCTGAAATCCATCAATCTGATCGACAACACGGAAACCACTGTGATCACCGGAATCGATGAGCATGTCAAAGCCAACTTGAACTCGGAGATTGCATTGAGGGCAATCATCGGGGAAAGGGTCGAGAACCGGAAACTCGCAGAGGACATAATCCGTATAATCACCGTCTTCGGTGATGAACGTCGTATCCGTTCCAAACTGGAGAGGGACTATCCCGGAATCCTCAGTGAACAGGAGATCAGATCATTGTCCAAACTCCGTTTCGAGGGGTGGGGCAGGCTGTCGGAGAGGTTGCTGACCGGACTCTACGACAGTTGTAATGGGCAGGACATGAACATCATGGGTGTCCTGGAATCCACGAATGATAACTTCATGGAGATATACCACAAGTACTCCTTCAAGGAACAGGTCGAAAGGCACAATCGCCAGATGACCACGGATGATGAGGTCACATACAGATCACTGGATTCAATGTACATGTCCCCTGCAGTGAGGAGAGGTGTATGGAGAACAGTTTCCGTTGTGAGGGATATCGTGGAATGTGCCGGACACAATCCGAAAAAGGTTTTTGTGGAAACCACCCGTGATGTCCGTGGGAAGAACGAATCCAAGAGAACCGATTCACGCAAAGACAGACTGGCATATCTTTACAAAGCTTGCAGGGAGGATGAGAGGTGGATCTCGGATCTGAACGGTAGGACCGAATCGGATCTTAGATCCCGTAGCATGTATCTCTACTACACACAGCTAGGGCGTTGCATGTACTGCGGCAGACCCATGGAGTTCGAGGAACTGGGTAATACGGATTCCGTGGACCGTGATCACATATTCCCGAAATCCAAGGTCAAGGATGACAGCATCCACAACAACATGGTCCTTTCATGCAGATCATGTAATGGTAGGAAAGGTGATATCTACCCCATCGCACCCGACGTGCAGATGAAGATGAGGTCCTTCTGGGATGAACTGCTTGGAAAGGGATACATCACCACGGAGAAACACTCCCGCTTGATCCGTACCGAGGGGTTCTCGGATGATGAACTCGACAGATTCATCAGCAGACAACTGGTAGAGACGAGTCAATCCGTTAAAGCCGTCATCGAGGTCATGAGACGCCTGTTCGGAGACGATGCGGACATCGTGTATGTCAAGGGCGGATTGGTGTCGGAATTCCGTCAGGAATACGGGTTCATAAAATGCAGATCAGTCAACGACTACCACCATGCCAAGGACGCTTATCTGAACATCATCGTGGGAAATGTGTATGATACGAAATTCACGAAGAATCCCCTGAACTTCCTGAGGACCAATGAGAAGTACAATCTCGGCAAAATGTATGCGAAAGAAGTGTCCAGGAACGGTACGAGTGCGTGGATTCCCGGTGAAACCGGAACCATATCGACAGTTCGCAAATTCATGAGACGTGACAACATTCTCTTCACCAAATACCAGTATATCGCACGCGGGGCATTATTCGATGATAATCCATTGCGCGCCAAGGATTCCTTGTTCGACCGTAAAACTGACTTACCATCATGCAAGTACGGTGGTTTCGATAATCCCAAGGGTGCATGCTATTCCCTGGTGGAATATACACAGAAGAACAAGAGGATCCGTTCTCTGGAGGTTTTGCACATACACAACATGGGATTGTTGGACGACATCCCATCGTTAGGGAAACACTATTCGGAAAAGTTGGGGGTCGATGTGGAAGTAATCATCCCCGTAATCCGCATGAACACTCTGTTCGAATGGGATAGTTTCAGAGTACACATAGGTGGGAGGACAGGAAACAGTATCGTATTCTACCCGGCAGTCCAACTGCTTCTCCCTGACAATCTCTATGCATATTGCAAGAGATTATACAACTATGACAGTGACAGGAAAGAGAGGGTAGCCAAGACTCATGAATACTACGGACTGAGCTGTGAATCCAATATGGAACTGTATGAACATCTCATATCCAAGACAGGCAGCGGCCTCCATTCGTCATTGATGGGTTCTCTGAATGATAACATGGTGAACACACTCAATTCGTTCACGAAGGCTGATTGTTTGATTCAAGCCGAGATTTTGAACGAGGTTCTGAAAGCTCTGCATTGCAATCCTGAATCTGCATCTTTCAAGAAGATCAACGGAGTAGGTCTCACCGGTCGTATAGTGTTGAACAAGAAGCTACCGCCTAAAGGTGACGTATTCATCATTAATCAGTCTGCGTCGGGGTTGAATGAGAATAGAATTAGGATAAATTAAATATGTCATGGAGAACCGTCGTTATCACCAGCAACTGCAAACTCGATTTGAAGTTGAACTACATGGTCGTTAGGACGGATGAGGTCAGAAAGATCCATCTTTCGGAAATCTCTGTGTTGATGATCGAGAGTACGGCGGTATCCATGACATCCATGTTGTTATGTGAGTTGTGTCGTAGGAAAGTGAAGGTTATATTCTGTGATGAGGCTCACAATCCGTATGGGGAGATAATTCCACATCATGGCTCACACGATTCACCATCCAAGTTGAGGGCGCAGGTACAATGGGACAAGGATGTGAAGGACAAGGTGTGGGGGCGTATAATCGAAGAGAAGATTCGTAAGCAGGCTTTGATCTTATCAAGGTTCGATTACGAACGCTCAAGTATGCTGATTCGGTATTCCGAGGAGGTCGTTCCAGGGGATCCAAGCAACAGGGAAGGGCATGCAGCCAAGGTATATTTCAATACATTGTTCGGTGAGGGTTTCTCACGAAAAAACGACTGTGTGGAGAACAACCTTCTGAATTACGGCTACTCGATAATTCTATCTGCTGTTAATCGTGAGATTTCAGCTCTGGGTTATTCAACCGAACTCGGGATATTCCATGATAACATGTACAACCATTTCAATTTGGGAAGTGATATCATGGAGCCTCTCCGTCCACTTGTGGATCGTATGGTATTGGATATGAGGGATTGCAGGTTGGATTCGGATGCCAAAAGATGTTTGGCAAACATCCTCAATCAGATGGTATCCATTGAGGGGAAGAATATGCACCTATTAGATGCCCTTCCGATGTATGTTAAAAGTGTGACCGATTCCATGGACCATGGGGATGAGAGTGAACTGAGGTTTTGTTGTTATGAGGGTACGTGCAATGAGGCTGATCGTGTACTTCGACCTTCCGGTGAAGACAAGCGATGATCGCAGACAGTATTCGAGATTCCGTAAGCATTTGCAGATGCGCGGTTTCATCATGATGCAGAAATCGGTGTATTCCAAGATCGCGGTCAATGATTCAGCCGCAAAGGCCATACGAAAGGACATCATAGATCACAAACCCAGCAGGGGCAATGTACAGATACTATCGGTTTCTGAAAAACAGTATCAAAGGATTGAGGTCATAGTGGGGGAATCCCAACGTGAGATCGTTGATACGATGGACAGGTTCGTGGTTCTATGATGTTGTCCCATTACCTTTTTGACACGCCAATGGATTTTTCAGAACAAAAGGTCCACAGGATGGTACTGGAGAATTCTCTTTCAATGGGATGGATGGTGGGGGAGTTATCGAACCAAATCAAAGGCCTGAACGGAAGATTCTACCTATCAGAATCGGGGAGGGAATTGGATATGAGGAAGAAAGTGGAATTGATTGTAGATCCTTTCTCCCTCGATCATAATTCGAAGGAGATTGTATCGGGTCTCCATAAATGCATATCCTCGAGATTGGAATCCGGTGATGATTACCTGAGTTTCAGAGAGGTCGTGTCAGATTTATTGCGTGTTTTGGAGAAAGTTTCCACAGATGTCGATTCATCTGTATCGCTTGACGATCCCTCCTCACAGTCACTTTTGAAAATTGCATCAGTTGGGATCATGGACCCGACAGATATAACGGAATCCATTTCGGAGTATGCGAGGTTGATAACCTCCTACTCTGAAAAGGAACTGGTGGCCCTTGTGAATGTGGATCTGTTCATGTCAGATGCTGATTACAAAGAATGTTTGAAACAAATACGGTATCTCCAGGTTCCAATACTTTTCATTGAAACAAAGGCAAAGGATGATGGCATTCCAACCAAGTTGTTCGATGCCGATTTCTGTGAGTTGAATTTCTGATTCGAGTGTGGAAACCTATTTGAGGTTTGAGAGTGTTGTCAAACTCGAGAGTGCTCGATCAAAGGCTAAAATCTCTCAAAATCTATCAAAGTTTGAGAGTGTTGTCAAACTCGAGAGTGCTCGATCACCCGCGGTAGTAGGGCTGGGGCAGTTCGAGTTTGAGAGTGTTGTCAAACTCGAGAGTGCTCGATCTGATCCTGCTGGTGCGTATCTCACTCGCCCGTTTGAGAGTGTTGTCAAACTCGAGAGTGCTCGATCGCCAACCGATGGGGCAGTCGTCGTAACCGAGTTTGAGAGTGTTGTCAAACTCGAGAGTGCTCGATCCAACATCGGTTACCGCGCCGCGATCCTCACGTTTGAGAGTGTTGTCAAACTCGAGAGTGCTCGATCAAACCGCCCGGCAGGACCGAGTAAAGTTATGTTTGAGAGTGTTGTCAAACTCGAGAGTGCTCGATCTCTCCTGCTTCGCCTCCATCGTCATCCACAGTTTGAGAGTGTTGTCAAACTCGAGAGTGCTCGATCCGTAGACGGTCAGGAACTCGCGGTCGTAGAGTTTGAGAGTGTTGTCAAACTCGAGAGTGCTCGATCTTGACAGAAGCCCGAAACCGTGACCGTTAAGTTTGAGAGTGTTGTCAAACTCGAGAGTGCTCGATCATCTGATCCCCTTTGCGAACCTGTCCACCTGTTTGAGAGTGTTGTCAAACTCGAGAGTGCTCGATCTGAAACCACAGGAGGGGCACCGCCCCTCCCGTTTGAGAGTGTTGTCAAACTCGAGAGTGCTCGATCCGTAACGCGACCTCTGGGCGTTCCATTGGTGTTTGAGAGTGTTGTCAAACTCGAGAGTGCTCGATCGGACCCATCCGACGTTAGATAGGCTGCAGTGTTTGAGAGTGTTGTCAAACTCGAGAGTGCTCGATCTGACGGCCTGCGTACCCTCGACTGTTCCGTGTTTGAGAGTGTTGTCAAACTCGAGAGTGCTCGATCGCACCGTCGTGGACGTGGATCCTGCCAGGCGTTTGAGAGTGTTGTCAAACTCGAGAGTGCTCGATCTGACCAAGGGCTCTCG
>JAFTYV010000003.1 GCA_017461225.1 Candidatus Methanomethylophilaceae archaeon | reverse complement strand
CGTCATCGTCCCAACAGCGGGCTCCTGCGGCACCGCGAAGGAGCGCATGGAGTCGAAGGACCCCAACCAGTACTGCCTGGACTGGTTCCTCTGCTTCCGCCGCGAGAGGAGGTGCCGATCACCCTGAGCCGGAGGGTCCGCTCCCCCTCACGGCGGCGAATGTGCGTCCGGCCACGGCGTACATCATCAGACCGCCGACCAGTTCGCCCACGACCACCGCCCAGTATATCCAGTAGAGGGAGTGCTGGGCGGCCACGGCGTAGAGCGCTATCAGGATCAGGTTCCTGACCACGGCAAGGACCACGGAGCGGTTGGGCCTCCCCAGCGCCTGGAGGAGGCTCGACCCCACCGGTATGAACGCGAAGAGCGGTATGTACAGGGCGTATATCCTCAGGGCCTCGGCCATCATGGGCCTCAGGGCCTCGGTCTCCGGGGAGTAGGTGAACACGAACAGCAGCTGCTCCGGCAGGAGCATCGCCACCAGGGCGATCGCCGCAGTCGATGCGAGGGCCACGGTCAGGGAGTACCGGTACGCGTCGGCTATCCTCCCCATGTCGCCCTGACCGTACGCCGAGGAGGCCACGGGCACCAGGGAGGAGCCTATCGCCATGGCGGGTATCACGGCGAGACCCACTATGAGGTTTGGCACCGAGTACACCGTCAGGCCCTCCGAACCGGCGCAGTACAGCACCAGGTAGTTCAGCACGATGTTCATGGCGTACATCACGGTGTACTCCATCATCTGGGGGACCCCCATGGAGAGCACCGCGCGCATCTGCACCCTGTTGACCCCTCCGCGCACGTCCATGCGGAGGTAGGTCATGCGTGAACCGTACAGGTAGAGCCCGAACGCTATGGACAGCAGCGTCGACACCGACGTGGCCACAGCGGCACCGGTGACGCCCATCCCGAACCCGTAGATGAGGATCGGGTCCAGCACGATGTTGCACACGGCAGTCAGTGAGACCATCCACGTGGCCATGCGGGCCCCTCCCTCCCCGCGCAGGAGACCGGCCATGGCACCGCTCACGATGAACACGGTCGACGAAAGGACGATGGCCCCCATGTACTCCGCCGCCAGGCTATTGATGTCGGGCGAGCCGATCACATCCAGGATCGGCCACATCGAGAGGTACAGCAGGGGCGTCAGGAGCAGCCCGAACACGATGGCGAAGAGCATGGTCTGACGCACGCAGACCTCCGCGGAGGCCCTGTCCCCGGCACCTATCCTCCTGGCGACCATCGACGCCGCCCCCACACCGAGTCCGTTGCCGAGACCGGTGATGACCATGTATATCGGCGTCACGACGGCTATCGCCGCGAGGGCGTCGGGACCGAGACCGGAGCACCACGCCCTGTCGGCCATGGTGTTGACCTCCACGACCAGGAGCGAGACCAGGAGCGGGACGACCATCGAGCGGATGGCCTTCCTGGGATCACCCAGCAGAACCGAAACGTTGTCCTCGGAACCCATCCATCTCACCCCTGTTCACACTCCCGATCGCTTCACGACGGATAAAACGTGCCCCGACGAATCTGCTGACCCCGTTCTACGAAATCCGTTAACATATCTACGAATGGCAATCGTTTTTATCCTCGATTTCCATTCATCCCCATGGATGCGCTCAGGAAAACACTGGTATGCATCACGGTCCTCGCAATGTTCTGCTGCGCCGTGCCACTCGGTGCCGCGGACCAGGGGTCCGATGCTATCGGCGATGCCAACGGAGTCCTCCTCTACGAGGTCAATCCCAGGATGGATGACGTGGAGGGCTTCTCGCTCTACAACTACAGCAGCAAGACGATCGATCTCAACGGGTACTATGTCTCGGATTCCCCCGGCAAAGGGGAAGGCAAGGTCACCTTCACATCCAAATTGAACCTCGGTGCCGGTGAAAGAATCACCGTCGCCAAATCCATCGACACAGACAACAGTTTCACCAGTCGCGACAACACGTTCAAGATCGGTACGAACGGAATAGAGTCCTCCGGAAGCTTCTCGCTCGCCAAGGATGGGGACGATCTGTACCTCTTCAACCCCTCGGGCACGATCATCGATGCATTCTGCTACGGCAGCAAGACCATATCCGATTCCACCATCTGGACCGGTGAATCCGTGACACTCTACGGATCATTCATCATGCAGAGGGATGGGACGTTCGACTCAGACTCCTCCGATGACTGGTTCTCCTTCATCCCCGGACAGTCCGATTTCGACTTCGACCCCACCATCAAGTACGATGCGACTGTGACGCCCTTCCTCTTCCCCGAGAGCGGCGGAATCCCCATCTACAGGGCACTAGAAGCGGCAACGGAATCCGTCTACATCCAGATGTACGAAATCAGGAGCCCCAACATCTACGGTCTCCTGTGCGAACTCGAGGACAGGGGCGTGGAGGTCACTCTGCTCCTCGAGGGCGGTTCCGTGGGTCGCGGACTCGCCGAGGATGCGCCCAAGATCCGTGCGCTCGTCGACCACGGCGGCACCGTCAGGGTCATCGGCGGAACGGATGTGGACAGATACGAGAACATGCACGCCAAGTACGCCGTAATCGACGGCGACACAGTCATCGTGACCTCCGAGAACTGGTCCACCGCCAACTGCAACGGTAAGATCGATGACAAACCCTATGTCGGAACCGGTACAGGTAACCGCGGATGGGGTGCCGTCATCGAGAGCAAGGGGTACGCCGACTTCATGATGGATGTTTTCTGGAACGACTACTCCATGGACTACGATGACACCCGTGAGTTCCTCAGCCTCTACCCCAACTCCGTCGCGGCCAACGTCTACTACGAGGCCCCTGCATCCGACTACACCTTCCAGTCCTACTCGGCGAAGGTGACACCCGTCCTCTCCAACGACAGCTCCTACGACGCGATGAAGTACTACATCGCCAACGCCGACGAGAGGGTCTACGCGGAGAACCAGAGCCTCACATCCTACTACGCCGAACTCGGTGAGGGGACCCCCATCTACATGATGAATGAGAGGGCGAAGGACGGAGTCGATGCGAAGTTCATCCTGAGCGGTGGTTTCGACCCCTCCTCCAGCCAGAATGAGGAGAACGCGGTGTACCTCATCAACAGCACCACCTCGGTATCGGCCACCATCATGGACAAACCGTACGTCCACAACAAGGGCCTGATCTGCGACGACTCCGTCTGGGTCAGCTCCATCAACTGGACCCCCACCTCCGTCAACAACAACAGGGAGGTGTGCGCCGTCATCCACTCCGCGGCGGTCGCTGACTTTTTCGCGGAGTCCTTCAACCAGGACTTCCAGATGAACTACGACTACGACGGGTTCAGCGTCGACATATCCGAGATCCAGTCCAGCTACCCCTCCGGAAAGGAGGTCACGTTCACCGTGACGGTCTCCCCCGAGGGCGACTACACCTACAAGTGGGACCTGGGAGACGGATCCGGTGTCAGGACGACCTCCGTACCCCGTATCGCCGCCACGCCCGCGGACGGTTCCCACAAGCTGACCGTCACGGTGACCGACAACGACACCGGCATCAGCAACAAGGTGGAGAAGACATACTATGTCGGAAGCGACCCCGGAACCTCCGGAGACGGTACCGGCGGCAACGGCACCACCGGTGACGACACACTCGACATCCAGCTCCCCGAGTCCCTCGGGTTCCTCGAGGAGTACATCGTACCCATAATCGTGATCATCATCGCGATACTCGGAGCCCTCATCAGGGCCATCAAGAAGTGATCCGATGGTGATGATCAGACAGGCCGGACCGATGGACGTGGAGAGGGTCTACAACCTTGTGAACTCCAACCTCGATGCGTACTTCGCACCGGATGTCGTAAACTTCTTCCTCATGCAATGGCCCGGCGGGCAGTTCATCGCCGAGGACTTCCTCGGCAACCCCGTCGGCGTCATATGCGGCTCCCGTCTCGACGGGGGCCGCGCCTCCATCGCCCTGTTCGCGGTGGACGGCCGTCACCGCGGCACCGGTGTCGGCACCCAGCTCCTCCAGCACTTCCGCAGACGCTGCCTCATGGAGGGTCTGACCAGGATACAGCTGGAGGTCCGCACGACCAACACACGTGCGATATCGTTCTACGAGAGGAACGGGTTCACCAGGACCGAGCACCTCAGGGGCTTCTACGACGGCGTCGGTGACGCCTACCGCATGGTCCTCCTCATCAACGGGGTGAACCTCAGTCCCTCTTCGTCAAAAGGCGTATCATGATCGCCAACGTGACCACGATGCCCGCGGACAGCAGTGCGATCTCCAGGATCTCCGTATCGTGACCGCCGTCATCCTCCACCGGGACCGATCCGTCGGTGGAGACCGCGTAGTACCCGTTGCCCACGACACCGAACGACAGGGAACCCTGTGAGCGGACCGCCTCGCCCGCATCGATCCCCTCGCCACCCTCCGTGGCCGAGTAGATCACCGCGACATCCATCCCGTGGATGCCGTCGAAGGGGACGTTCGCCACCATCGTGCACAGGGGGAACAGCCTCTCGTCGACACCGTCCATGTGGACCCTGTACGTGTCGTCGTCGGTACGGGACACCGACAGGAGGAACCTGTCACCGTACACGGCGATGTCATCTGGGACGGACACGGACAGTCCGCGCTCGCCGTTCACGAGCACCGCGGAGATGTACCTCAGGTACCCGGGCGAGGAGAGCGCGATCACCACGGTCTCGTCGGATGACATTATGCTTATGCTGGACTCGGTGTTCTGGCAGCGGATGTAGTCAGCGACGAAACCGTCCCCGGACACTGTGCCGACGACCTCCCCGTTGTCGTGCTTCTCCACGACAGCGTTGTTCTCCAGCGTCCCGTCGTTGACGATGGTGCCGTGGAGCTCCAGGTCCGTCGTGATCACGAGCATCCCGCCGGGACTCACGGTCACCAGACCGTCCACCTCCAGGACCGCCAGGGTGTCGAGGAACACGGACGTCTCGGAACCCACGGTGTGGACCGCGACCCCGTCCCAGACCCCTCCGTCACCGTACACGGGCGCGTCCGAACCGGACTGCGTGGTGTATGTGTGGGATACGGATGTCGTGTAGGCGGTTGAACCGACCCTGTAGCTTCCGAAGTGGTACGCGGAGGTCCTCTTCTCCGTTAGGAAGCACGTGTCCATCATGACACGCGTCCCGGAGGCATCGATCACGACGTTCTTGAGACGGATGGGATCGGGCTCCTGACCGTTCGACAGGAGGCCGGGTGCGTCGACGACGCCTCCGCCGATGATGGCGTGGCGTATCGAGACACGGGAGTCTATGGAGACCGTGACGTCCCCCGAGATGTACGAGGTGCACATGGATGACAGCGAACGGTTGCCGCTCGCCTCCGTATCCGCACCTATGCAGAGGTAGTCCACGGATCCGGCCTCCAGGCCGTAGCTCATGGAACCTATCATGGAACCCGTGTTGGACATGTAGCCCACCGAGCCCCCGCGGAGGAGGACCGTCACGGAACCGTACCTGCCCTCCTCCCCGGTGGTGAACATGCGGTGGACGGTCGCACCCTCGCCGATGGTCACGGTCATCTCGCCCACGCGGACCATGTCCTCGGTGGGGACGAACTCGGTGACGGTGCCCGACTCGAGACGTATGTCCACGTTCCCGAGGGGGTTGAACATCCTGTCGTAGTCGTTCCCCAGTGCGGGGACGTCTGCGTTGTCGACGGCGAAGAGGGTCAGCGTGCGGACGGAGCCGGAGACCATCCTGAACGAGATGTCGATGTACTTCTGCGTCTGCTCCAGCTCGTCGAGGTGCAGGAGGACGAGGTTCCTCACATCGGCCCCATCGAGGACCACGCGGAGCTCCCCGGTGGTGGAGAGCCATTCGGCGACGGTCACATCGGAACCCGGGGACACGGTGCGCGTAACCCACGAGACGGTGCCGTCGGGATCGCCGTCGACCAGCGACGAGCGCTGTGTCACGAGGGTCTGTCCGTCCTTCCCCACGGTCAGGATCACGTCCGCATCGGGGTACGTGTCCTGCGGGAGCGGGACCTCCTCCTGTCTGGCGGACGATGCGTCCTCCGTCAGCAGGACGGACGACGACACGACGGCCAGGAGGAACACGGCCAGAAACAGAAAGCACCTCTTCCCGCCCTTCATCAGCGCGGGTACGGGGTATGTGTATTTGACGGTTTTCGATGCGGTGATGGAAGAACGGACCGTCCCCGTGGGGGCGGGGACGGGTCCGGAACATGGTTTCAGGAGAACATGGAGTCGTCCATGTGCTCGGTCTGGAAGTAGTAGGAGGACCTCTCCTTCTGTGCGGAGGAGACATCCTTCCCGAGTCCCTTGTTGTAGGACCCGTACCTCTCCCTGATCTGCTCCTCGACACTGCGGGACCTCCTCAGGGCACGGGTTATGTGGTCCGCGGTTATGAACTCGGAACCGTCCATCACCGCGAGGTCTCCGGCGGCACGTATGAGTCCCCCGAGCTCCCTGAGCCTGAGGGTGAGCGCGTTGTTCTGGTTGTCGGCCTTCGCACGGAGCCTTCCCTCGGCGATGATGAGCTCCACCGCCTCGATGGTGGCGTGGGGTATGTGGCCGTCGAGGTTGACCTCCTGGGCGACGAACTGCGCGTACCTCGCACGGTTGTGGGGGGTGTCGGGCATGGCGATGTCCACAAGGACCTCGTATCCCCCGCCGATGATCCTCGACCTGAGGGGGGACAGGATGTTCTCCAGATCCTGGATGTTGCATGCGGCGACGAGGATGAAGTCGCAGGGGACGTCCTCGACCTTGACGCTGGCTCCGGCGGACTGGGGGTTCCTCCCGACGATGGGGAAGACCTTCTCCTGCATGGCGGTGAGGATGTACCTCTGGAGGTCGCCGAGATGGGAGATCTCGTCGATGAACAGGACCCCTTCGTGAGCCTCGTGGATGGAACCGGCGACGATCCTCTCGTACGCGGGGGAACCGAGCTTCTCGTGGCCGCCGTAGGGGTCGTGCCTCACGTCCCCCAGCAGCTCCGTCTCGGACGCACCGGTCGCGAGGACGAACGGGTCCCTGTGCAGCTTTACCAGCACCTTCTCGCTGGAAGTGCGCTGGAGCTCGCCCCTCTTGTCGATGGCCTTCTGGTCGAGCATGCGGATCCTGTCCCCGGCACGCTCGAAGATTATGACCTCGTCCACACCGTCGCGGGTGCGGGTGGTGTGCACCTTCTCCTTACCGGCCGTCACCTGGGGCATGGCGACCTCCAGTACACCGCCGAGGATGTCCTGGAACGGGTTGGACCTGTTGCCCATGTCCATCTTGCTCTGGTTGCAGTGGGGACAGGTGATGTCCGAGGGCAGGGAGCACTTGCCGCAGGACTTGCACCTGTAGCCCAGGTGCTCCGCGACGTTGGCGGGGGCCTCCGCGGGCTTCAGCAGCACGCCGACGGACTCCGCCTTGATGCTCTCCTCCCTGAGGACCTCGTCCGCGTCCAGGACCTCGAGGAACGGCCTCTCGGGGTTCTCGGGGTTCTTCACGACGCGGATCTCGTGGGCCGGTTTGGGGAGGTTCATCGAGAGCGCACGTGCGATCATCGACTTACCGGTCCCCGGGGGACCGACGAGCAGGAGGTGCCTGCGCTGCCTGGCGGCGATCTTGGCCAGCTCTATGGCCTCCTCCTGACCCAGGACGCGGTCCAGGGGATCGGAGGGTATCTGGATCTCCGCCGTGGACGACATCGCGGCGACGTCGTCCCATGTGTCTACCAACCTCTTCTCGGTCATGTCAATCAGTAGAGGTCTTCCTTGGTCCAGATCGTGATGTCTGCGGGCATCTTCGAGATGTTGCCCTTGCGGGTTCCGATGACGAGCTTGATGCCCTTGTCGGCGGACACATCGAGGATCCTCTGGGAGATGACACCGTCGAAGACGATGGCGACGACGTTCTCGGAGTCCTCCTTGAGCGAGTTGACGAGGCTCTTGACGGCGACCTGCCTGAGCACGGCGTTCTCGGGACCGAGGACCTTCGCGTTGTGGGTGGTCGAGAGGTCGAGCAGCATGTCGCGGTACGCCTCCTGCTCGGGTGTGAGCACCTTGTCGGAGGACCTCTTGCCGCGGAGCGTCCTGGGCTTCTTGGGCTTCACCTCGACGGGCTTCTCCTCGACTGCGGGTGCCTCCACGACGGGCTTCTCCTCCACCGTCTTCTCCTCGGCGACGGGCTCGGCGACCTTCTCCTCGACTGCGGGCGCCTCCTCGGTCACGGGCTCCGCGGGGGCCTCGGCGACGGGTTCCTCGTGCTCGGCCAGACGTGTCTCGGGCTCCTCGGCGACGGGCTCGGCGACGGGTTCCTCGGTGTCGCGCTTCTTCCTGTACTTGTCGATGGCGTCGTTGTTGAAACGCTCCTTGCGCTCGCGCCTCTCCTCGCGGTCCTTGGACCTGCGGTCGCGGCGCCTGTCCTGCCTCTCGGACCTCTCCTCGTTCCTGTCCTCGGGCTCGTCCTCGGACTCGGCCTCCTCACGCTCCTCGCGTTCCCTGGCCCTGCGCTCGCGCCTCTCCTCGCGTTCCCTGGCCCTGCGCTCGCGCCTCTCCTCGCGGCCGTTGTCGGAGTCGGAATCGGAGTCGTCGGAGGACCTGCCCTCCGCGACGAGTCCGTTCATCTCCATGTACTGATCACCGGGGACCTTGTTGCGGAGGCACTTGATGATCTGCTTGGCGGTGAGCTCCTCGACCTCGTGCGCACGGGGTGCGCGGGCGACGAAGTCGACCTCCGCGACCTGGAAAAGCTCCCTGAGGATGAGTTCCCCTCCCCTGTCGCCGTCGACGAATGCGGTGGCGACCCTCTCCCTGGAGAGGTCCTGGACGGTCTTGGGGACGTTCGTGCCCTCGACGGCGATGGCGTTCTTGATGCCCGCCTTGAGGAGGTTGAGGACGTCGGACCTGCCCTCGACGATGATGATGGCCTCGGAGTCCTTGACGTTGGGTCCGGCGGGGCACCTGTCCTTTCCGTAGGTGGTGATCTCCTCGACCTGGACGCTCTGCCTGACACTGTCGGTGAGGTCGAAGCTGGATCCCTTGGACTGCTTGATGAGCTCGTTGAGGAGTTCCTTGGCACGCTCGACGACCTTCTCCCTCTTGGTGATGCGGACGTCCTCGATGCCGAGGACGCGGATGGACGCCTTGCAGGGTCCGACGCGGTCGACGGTCTCCAGTGCGGAGGCGAGGATGACGGTCTCGACCTGGTCGAGACTGGATGACATGTAGATGATTCCGTCGGACTTGCCGCCCTTGGATGTGACCTCGACCTCGATCCTGCCGATCCTTCCGGATTTCTGGAGGTCCCTGAGGTCCAGTTCGTCGCCGAGGAGTCCCTCGGTCTGTCCGAAGATCGCCCCGACGACGTCGGGCTTCTCGACGATACCGTCGGCGTTGATCTTCGCTTTCACCATGTATTTCGTTGTATTGGGATCGATGTTCATGTGAACCCTCCTGAAGGGTGGAGGGAACCGCCCAACCGTACCTGCTCCGCTTCCCGTTGCACTCCGGGACCCCCCGGGCCCGTGCAACTTCCTACTTGTTACACCGGTTCGGTTCTGCTCTGATCGGGACGGTCGCTCCGTTGCCCGTACCTACCGGTCGTCGTCCATCTGTGGACGGGTGTGATCGTGATGTGATTGTGAACAGGGATGGATTAGCGCATTCCCTTACTGCCTGAATGTTATACATTGTTTATAAATATATGCGGGCCTGGAGGGGTTCCTGTCACAGTTCTACCGTTCCGACCCCGTCCATCCCGCCCAGCATGCCGACGACCCTGTCGTCGCATGTGAAGACCAGGAGCTGCATCTCGCGGGACGCCTCAACCAGTGCCCTGCAGGCACCCTCCATCCTGACCCTGTCGAACGGGAGCAGGACGTCGTCGAGTATCACGGGTACCTCTCCCCCGCCCATCTCCCTGGCCAGGGCGAGCTTCACCGAGAGCATCACCTGGGCACGGAGCCCCGTGCTCCACTCCCTCGGTCCGCGGACGCGTCCCCCGGACACCACGGAGACCTCCTCGCCGAGGGGGTCCATGTCGATGCGGTGCTCGCCGCCCGTCATCATCGACAGGTAGCGGTCGGCCGCGGACAGGACCGACGACCTCGTGCCGCCGAACTCCTCGCCGCACGCCCGGTCGGCTATGTGCAGGGCCAAGACGGCCGTCGACCCCCTCCTGACGGTCTCCAGCACCTCGCCCCTGAGAGCGGACCTGCGGTCCAGCAGCGAGTCCAGCTCCCCGGTGTCCATCATCGCCGACATCCTCTCCTCCAACCTGCCCAGTTCGGCGACGAGCTCCCTGAGGCGTCCGTCGTCCACGTCCCCGGACATGACGGTGCGCGGATCCGCATCCGGGTCGAGGCCGGAGCGGGAGAGCGCCCCGCGTATCGACCCGATCTCGGACTCGATGCGGATGGCCCTCTCCGTGAGTTCGATGCTCGCGGCGTATCCCCGCTCTCCCCCGTAGGGCTGGTAGAAGCGGCGCATGTCCTCCTCGGCGGCCACCACACCGGACCTGCACCTCATCCATGAGGGTTCGGATGCGGAGAGCGCCCTCTGGGCGGACAACAGGTCCCCCATCCGCCTTATGTCGGCGGGGACGGAGGTGGGCTGCAGCCCGAGTGACGCCATGACCGAGGCGACCTCGCCCTCGTAGGCGCCGTCCCGACCGGGTCTCCGGCGCCCCGCCCTCCGCCTGCGGACGAGACCCACCACCGCGAGGACCACACCCGCCGCCGATGCGACCAGTGCGTAGGGGGTCGCGGTCGATCCGACGGCACCGGCCGCTGCGAGCAGCAGTCCCGCCAGCACCATGACCGGCGTGCCACCGCGGACGTCCGCTCCGGATGCCCCCGCCATGTACGCGGGGTACCTGTCGAGGAGGGACGTCATGGCCGGAGCCGAGGACCTGACGGCCCTCTCGTCGACACCGCCCATGGTCCTGCGGCACCTGTCCCTCTCGGACTCCACCGCGTCCAAGGCAGCCCTGGCCGCACCGACGGCCTCCCTCAGCCCGGCGTGCAGGTCGATGTCGCCCTGATGGACCCTCCTGAACACGCCCATGGACGACAGCTCCCCCTCGAGCTCCTCCAGCCTGCTGTAGTTGCCGGCGTTGGACTCGGCGAGTTCGCCCATCCTCCTGGATTCGGCGGCCGAACGCAGCTCGGACTCGGCGGATTCGATCTCCCCCCGCACCTCGTCCCTGCGTGCCGACACCTCCCCGTACGACTCCGCGATCGGACGGAGCTCGGCTATGCGCGACTCGACCGAATCCAGGTCGCGGAGGGCCTCCGCCAGCCTGGACCTCGACGATGCCGTCCTGCCCAGTTCGGCGTCGACGATGGCCGTCAGCGCCTCCATAGCCCCGGGGACGGCGTCCCCTCCCGGGACGGTCAGGGACCTCGAGCGGAGTTCGCCCCTGGCGAACGGGCCGTCGTCCTCCAGATCGCGCTGGTTCAGGGCGAACACCGACCTGTACAGGACGGGGTCCAGTCCGGACACCGCGTCGGGGACGTCCCCGCCGCGCCTCCTCCCCTCGAGGACGATGACGTGCTCCCCTTCCGCATCGACGACCGTGACGGAGCCGTGGTCGCCCCTGCCGCGGACCGGGTAGACGTCGCGCTTGGAGGTGGGTACGAGGGTGTTGCGGACGAACTCCATGACGGTCGTCTTCCCGCTCTCGTTCGGTCCGTGGAACAGGACCAGCCCGTGGTCCGTGTGGAACGTGCGGCTCCTCATGGCGCCGAACGCCCCCACGTCGATCCTCGTGATCCTCATCTCCCCGCCCCCAGGTGCACCGCCAGCAGGCGGACGGCGTCGTCGACCATGCCGCGGATCCCCTCCTCGCCGAGGGACGACAGCAGGACCCTGTGCCTCGCGGCCATCCCGTTGGCGCACACCGCGTCGAGGATTGCCCCGACATCGGAGTCGCGGAGGTCCTCCCCGCAGCCCACCGCACGGGACAGGATGTCCGGTCCCCCGGCGGGCGGCAGCTCCACCGACGGGGAGCAGCCGAGCACCACGGACGCCACCGTGCACCCGGATGCCGACGACAACGCGGCCACCGCGTCACCGGTCTCGGTCCTGAGCACCGCGTCCAGGTCCCCGGAGCCCGTGAACCTCAGCCTGCAGATGTCGCCGGGAAGCACCGACGACGACACATCGGCCGCCAGGGACTGCATGTCCCGGCCCGTGATGTCGACCTCCAGGTCGCGCCAGACCATGCCCTGGGTGGGCACGAACCTCAGCTCCGACACCCTGCCGTCGGTGACGGTCACCAGGTACGCCCCCTTCTCCCCGGTCTCGCGGACGCTGCGCCCCTGGATGTTCCCGGGATACACCGCGTACGGGGATTCGGACACCACCTGCCTGCGGTGGATGTGGCCCAGCGCCCAGTAGTCCACACCCCTGCCGCGGAGATCGGACATGCGGCAGGGCGCGTAGGGGTACCCCTCGGAGACCGAGTCCACGTCGCAGTGGACGCACGCCACGGTGAACCTGTCCGGGTCCCCGGACAGCATGGACGCGAGGTTGCGTCCCTCGTGCGGCACCGAGAAGCTCACACCGACGACGTCGAACGAACCGGGACCGCTTCCCACGGCGTACCTGCAGGGCTCCGGTCCGAACTCGTGCACGTTGGACGGATAGGGGACCGCCGAGTCCCACGACGTCGCGCTGTCGTGGTTGCCCCTCGCGATGAACACGGGGGCGGGTATCCGGGCCAGCTCCCTGGTGAACCTCATGCGTGTGGACGGCAGGGCGTTCTCGTCGTCGTACACGTCGCCCGAGATCACGACCGCGGAGACGCGTTCGGAGACGGCCAGGTCGACGATCCTCCCCAGCGACACCCATGTGGACTCCCTCATCGCCCTCCCCAGCTCCGGATCCGAGGAGGACACCCCCTTGAACCTGGACCCCAGATGGAGGTCCGCGCAGTGAATGAACTTGAATTGCGATCCCATCGTCTAACGATCGCCGGTCACGGTTATAAACCGAAGCGGGGGGTCGCCGAAAGTGGACACCCTCCCGTGCCCCGTCCAGACCGTCCAGCTTATTACTTGGAACACCCATCCATCCCATAGGGTCGAACATGGACTGCATAAAGAAGAAGGTGAACGAGGAGCTGGAGAGGGGATGGATAGGTTGCAACCGCGACTGCGAGTACAACCCGTGCCATTTCAAGGGACAGGACTGCACGTTCTGCTACTGTCCGTTCTACCCCTGCGGGGACACGGACCTCGGCAACAACATCACCGGCCGCCGCGGCAACGACATCTGGAGCTGCACCGACTGCCTCTTCATACACAGGACCGACGTGTGCCGCCACATATGCTCCGAGGTGGAGCGCCTCGGCATCACGGAGGCGGGCGACCCGCGCTTCAAGGACATATTCAGGGACGTCAAGGAGAGGTTCTGGAGGAGGGGACGCGCCCTCATGGTGGTCGGCGCCACGTCCGACGCCGGCAAGTCCCTCATGGTCACCGCCCTGTGCAGGATCCTCCTCAGGAGGGGCTACCTCGTGGCACCGTTCAAATCGCAGAACATGAGCCTGAACTCCCGCGTCACCATGTACGGCTGCGAGATCGCGATGATCCAGGAGCTCCAGGCACGTGCGGCCGGACTCACCAACCCCGACGCCCACATGAACCCCATCCTGCTCAAGCCCAAGGGCGACACCGTCTCCCAGGTCATGGTCCTGGGACAGCCCTACGGGGACTACGACGTGGAGCACTACTACAGCGACTTCGTCCCCGGCCCCGGCAGGGAGATCGTCGCCGAGAACATCGACTTCCTGAAGAAGAGGTACGACTTCGTCGTGATGGAGGGTGCGGGGTCCCCCGCCGAGATCAACATCTACGACGTGGACATCGCCAACATGCGCGCAGCGGAGATCGCCGACGCCGACGTCGTCCTGGTCGTCAACGTGGAGTGGGGCGGTTCCTTCGCCTACGCCCTCGGCACCGTCGAGCTCATGCCGGAGTGCGACAGGAAGCGCGTGAAGGGCATCATCCTCAACAACCTCAGGGGCAACCCCGCCAACATCATGCCCGGCGTCAGGGAGATCGAGGAGAGGCTGGGCATCCCCGTGCTGGGGATAGTGCCCCACACCCGCCTGGACCTGCCCGGCGAGGACTCCCAGTCCCTCAGGGGCCTGAGGACCAAGGGCGACGGCAGGGCCGTGGTCGGTGTCATCAGGTACCCGCGCATCGCCAACTTCACCGACCTGGACCCGCTCCTCCTCGAGGACGTGACGCTCAGGTTCGTCCAGACCCCGGAGGAGCTGGAGGGCGTCGACGCCGTCGTGCTCCCCGGCACCAAGAACACCGTGGTGGACTACCTGTGGATGCGCGAGACCGGACTGGCCGACGCCGTCGCCGCCCTCAGGGGCAGGGTGCCCGTCATGGGCATCTGCGGCGGGTACCAGATGATGGGACGCGTGCTCGACGACTCACTGGGGATCGAGGGCGGGGAGCCCCGTGTCCTGGACGGGATCGGGCTCTTCGACAACAGGACCGTCTTCGGCGAGTACAGCAAGAGGATCACCCAGGACAGCGGCCACATGGCGATCGGCGACGGCGGCGAGGTCACCGGGTACGAGCTGCACATGGGGGTCACGGAGACCTCCGAGAAACCCCTGTTCAGGATAGACGGCTTCGTGGCCAGGGAGGCCTGGGACGAGGGGTCCGTCAGGGAGGACGAGATGCTCTTCGGCACCTACCTCCACGGTGTCTTCGACAGGCCGTCCTTCAGGAGGCACTTCCTGTCCCTCGTACGGTGCGAGGGCGGCAGCGCCGTCAGGGAGGAGCCGAGGGACTACGTGCAGAGCATCGAGGAGAACCTGGACAAGCTGGCGGACGCCGTGGAGCAGAGCCTCGACATGGACGCCCTCATGGGCATCCTGGGGGTGGGACAGTGAAGGTCCTCGTCCTCGGGACGTCCTCCGGAGCGGGCAAGACCACGTTCACCGCCATGATGTGCAGGTACCTCTCCACCCACGGACACGACCCGGCGCCCTTCAAGGGCTCCAACCTGTCGCTGAACTCCTACGCCACGGCGGACGGTGGGGAGATAGGCATGGGCCAGGCCTTCCAGGCATGGGCGTGCGGCAGCGAGCCCGTGACGGACATGAACCCCGTGCTCCTGAAACCGTCCGGCAACGGCAGGATCCAGCTCGTCCTGAACGGACGCCCCCACTCCGACATATCACGCGAGTCGCCTATGGACAAGGCCCTGGTGCTCCGCACGGTCCACGAGGCGTTCGACAGGCTCTCCGCGGAACACGACATCGTCGTCTGCGAGGGGTCGGGATCACCGGTGGAGCTCAACCTCATGGAGAGGGACGTGGCCAACACCGGCCTCATGCGCGAGCTCTCCGTCCCCGCGGTCATCGTAGGGGACATAGAGAGGGGTGGCGTCTTCGCCGCGATCTACGGCACGTGGAGGCTCATGCCCGAGGAGCTCAGACCGCTCCTGAAGGGTTTCGTCATCAACCGCTTCCGTGGGGACGCCTCCATCCTGGGCCCCGGTATAGAGAGGATCGAGGAGCTGACCGGCATGAGGTGCCTCGGCGTCCTCGGGTACGAGTTCCTCAGGTTCCCCGAGGAGGACTCGCTCTCGGTGTCCGACGGCAGGTTCGAGGGGGACGACCCCCTGCAGGCCTACCTCGACAACCTGGACGAGATGGTCTCCCATGCGGAAGGGTCCGGTTTCGACTTCGAGGGTTTCCTCGAGATAGCACGCGGATGAGGTCATCCGCCCGACGCCACGCGCAGGGCGCGGACCTCGGAGTCCGGCGACACCGTCGAGTCCATGGGGACCGGGGTGCCGTCGCACAGGAAAAGGTACGAGTCCGGACGCAGTCCCGCGGCCGTGGCCGCGGAAGCGACCGTCTCCCCGTCCGCTATGAGGTGCTCCCTGCCTGAAACGATGAGCTTCGCCATGGCACGTCATCGTCCGCCGGTTATATTTCAGGTTCCCCTCGGGCCGGAGGGCAGTCTTTAAGAACCCGACTGCATCCGGGATGCATGAACATCATCCCCCGCATCAGCGTCTGGACAGTGAGGCGCGTATTCAAGTTCAGGTACGGTCTCGCATCCTTCACCAGGCGCTCCAGGGTCTTCAACGCCGTCGTGGAGAGGGTGATGTTCAGGGGCGACGACATGATCCTCCTGCCCAAGGACGATGTGGTCCGCAGCAGGTCCAGGACCGTCGAGACCGACATCAGCGTGGACTCGGCCGGTGAGAGGACCATCCTGCCCAGCCAGGTCGCGAAGGAGATCGTCTCCCGTGCGGGCGAGGACATCTTCATCATGAACTTCTGCCTCTGCAGGCTCTCCAGCAAGTGCGGGGACTATCCGATCGAGAACGGCTGCATATTCATGGGCAAGGGAGTCCACAGGATCCCTCCGGAGTACGGGCGCATGGCCACCGTGGAGGAGGCCCACCGGTACCTCGACAGGTGCGCCGAGCTGGGCCTCGTGCACATCGTGGGGAGGAACAGGCTGGACAGCATGTGGCTCAACACCGGCAAGACCACCGACCTGATGACCCTGTGCAACTGCTGTCCCTGCTGCTGCCTGTGGAACATGGTCAGGGACATCTCCGACGAGATTGGCTCCCAGTTCAGGAGGATGACCGGCGTGGAGCTGAACGCGGACCCCTCCAGGTGCGACGGCTGCGGCACATGCACGGAATGGTGCTTCACCACGGCCATCTCCGTCACCGACGGCGGATGTTCGGTCGACGACTCCCTGTGCAGGGGATGCGGCAGGTGCGTGGAGGTCTGCCCCCAGGGTGCCCTGACGCTGACCTTCGACGAGTCCGCGGTGGGGACCGAGATCGACAGGATCGGCAGCCTGGTGAACCTTTCCGGCAACCCGCTCTGATGGTTCGCGGGATACCGCCGGTTTCCGGTTCTGGCCCATGGAAATACTATTAATACGGTCCCAGCGTTCGTAGTCAATCCACGGTCACCGCGCGCGGTGATCCGGATGACCAAACCTTTTCCGGGGGAGAAACACATGAATCACGAATACAAGCATTTCATCGACTCGAAACGCGACATGTGCCTGCAGAGCGACACTGTTGCGCCCGAGCAGTACGCCAAGTACGACGTGAAGAAGGGTCTGCGCGACAGCCAGGGGAACGGTGTCGTCTGCGGCCTCACCACCGTCTCGCAGGTCTCGGGTACGAGGATGGTCGACGGGGCCAAGGTCCCCGCACCCGGAACGCTCCGCTACCGCGGATACGACATCAAGGACCTCTGCAGCGGGTTCCTCAACAAGAGGTTCGGGTTCGAGGAGGTCACCTACCTCCTGCTCTTCGGACAGCTTCCCACCGAGGCCGAGCTGAAGGAGTTCAAGGGCTTCCTCAACGACGAGCGCAAGCTTCCCTACACGTTCACAAGGGACGTCATCATGAAGGCGGCAAGCAACGACATCATGAACTCCATCACCAGGAGCGTCCTCTTCCTCTCGTCCTACGACAAGAAGGCCATAGACAACTCGCTGGACAACGTCCTCAGGCAGTGCATCTTCCTGATCAGCGTGTTCCCGATGCTCACCGTCTACAGCTACCATGCGTACAACCACTACATCAACGACGAGAGCATGTACATCCACAAGCCCGACCCGACGCTCTCCACCGCGGAGAACATCCTCCGCATGCTCAGGCCGGACAAGAACTACACGTACCTCGAGGCCACCGTCCTCGACCTCGCCCTCGTCCTCCACATGGAGCACGGAGGCGGCAACAACTCCACGTTCACCACCAGGGTCACGACCTCCAGCGGTTCCGACACCTACGCCGTGGTCTCCGCGGCCATGTCGTCCCTGAAGGGTCCCAAGCACGGCGGCGCCAACCTCAAGGTGATGGACATGATCGACGACATCAAGAAGCACGTCCACAACCTCGACGACGAGTGCGAGCTCAGGAGGTACCTCAACCGCATCCTCGACAAGAAGGCGTTCGACCACCAGGGTCTCGTCTACGGCATGGGCCATGCGGTGTACACCGAGTCCGACCCCCGTGCCGAGGTGTTCAAGTCCTTCGTGGAGAAGCTCTCGATCGAGAAGCACCGCCAGGCCGACTTCAAGCTCTACGCCACCATCGAGAGGATCGCGCCCGAGCTCATCCTGGCCAAGAGGCCCAATGCGACGAGCGTCAGCGCCAACGTCGACTTCTACAGCGGGTTCGTCTACGACATGCTGGACATCCCCCGCGAGCTCTTCACCCCCCTCTTCGCCACCGCGAGGATCGTCGGATGGAGCGCACACCGCATGGAGGAGCTCATCACCTCCAACAAGATCCTCCGCCCCGCCTACGTCAACATGGTGGAGCCGAAGGAGTACACGGACATCGAGCAGAGATGATCCGTCCGGACACCGGATGAGGACCGGGTGACCCCCGGTCCCTCCCCCCCATCATTCTGAAGCAACGGCACCCGTCTCGCAGAAGAGGGCGCCGCCTATGACCATCGCCGCACCCAGTACCTGGACCGGTCCCATCGGCTCTCCGAGGACGAGTGCCGCCAGGACCACCGCGGTGAGCGGCTCTATGTAACCGCAGACCGCGACCGTCTGGGAGCGTATGCGCCCCATCGACGTGAAGTACAGGACGCATCCGAGGGCCGTGTTCACCAGCCCCAGGACCAGTATGCCGGGCACATCCGACGGGGCGACGGCCATCGCCGCATCCCCCGTGACGAGCGACACCGCCGCAACGGTCGCGAAGGCGAACACCAGCTGGACCACGGGGTTCTCCATCCCCCGGACCCCGACCGCCATCTTGTTGGTGACTATCATGACCGCCAGCAGCACGGCGGACATCGCGCCGAGGAGGAGCCCCCCGGCATCGGCGGAACCACTGACACCGTCCATCCCGACCGCGACGATCCCGATAAAGACCACGGCGAAACCCAGGGCCCTCCGTGCGGTCAGACGCTCCCCGAACAGCAGCGGCGAGAGGGCCATCACGATGACGGGGCCGCAGTAGTACTCGAGGGACGCCAGACCGACACCCGCCGAGTCGTAGGCCTCGAACAGGCACATCCAGCTCAACCCCATGGACGCCCCGGACACCGCCATCAGCATGAACGTGCGGCGGTCGCGGTGGAACGTGAACCTGTTCCCCATCACCAGGAAGACCGCGACAAGCGCCACGGCCCCGATCATGGACCTGAGCAGGACGATCCGGATGCCGTCCAACCCTATCGTGCTGGCGACGACGCCGTTTGTACCGAAGACGAGCAGCGATGCGATGAACATCATCGAAGGGTACCGGGCATCCGAGCGCATGATGCGCCGAATCCGGACCGGTAGTTATCACTTTGCATCCGACGCGGAGGGGACCGAGGTAACAAACGTAAATACCATCCAGTCGGATACAGGGGGTATGTTCGGGAAGGCAGACAAGAAGACGGTCCTGAGGAACGTCCAGAAGGCACTCGATGCCAGCAAGCTGGATTACGAGATGGCGGAGAACGACGTGATCCTCCTCAGCGCGATGGGTGACGACCTCCCGATCGGGATGATGATCGTCGCGGACGACGACAACCGCACCCTGAACATCTACTGCTACCTGCTGTTCGACATCCCCGAGGAGGCCCGCGCCAAGCTGATACCCGAACTCAACAGGGTGAACAACACCATCAACAACGGCGGGTTCTACATGGACAACGACGAGCCGAAGATCTACTTCAAGATCGTCCAGAGCTACTTCGACCGCGCACCCTCGGTGGACACGATAAGGCACCTCGTCATGATCGCGTTCAAGACCGTCGATGTGAACGACGGAAACCTGAAGGGACTCATCCCCGCCAGCGCGGTGAGGAAGATCGATTACATGTACTCCTGATTCAACCGACCATGCGCTTGACCGGGGCGTACGCCCTGTCGAGCATCTCGGGATCGAGCTCCATGCGGTTGGACATGCCCTCCATGCAGGAGACTATCGAGCGGAGGTCCGCCATCTTCATCGCGGAGCAGACCGCGTGCTCGGGGAAATGGAACCTCTTTCCGGGGCACTCCGCCTCCAGGCGGTGGCGCATTCCGACCTCGGTCAGGACGATGATGTCGTCGGAGTCCGACGAGCGTGCGATCGAGATCATCTTCTCGGTGGACCCTATGTGGTCCGCCATGTCCAGGACCTCCGTCCTGCACTCGGGGTGCGCGACCACGGGGGCTCCGGGGAACCTGTCCCTGAGCTCCGAGACCTGACCGACGGTTATCGCCTGGTGTATCGGGCAGAACCCGTTCCAGAGTACGACCTCCTTGCCGGGGCACTTCGACGCCACATAGGTCCCGAGGTTCCTGTCGGGGACGAAGATCACCCTGTCGGATGCGGTGCCGTTGACGATCTCCACGGCGTTGGAGGACGTGCAGCACACGTCCATGCGGGCCTTGCACGCCGCGGTGCTGTTGACGTAACCGACGACCTCCGCACCGGGGTTCTCCGACCTCACACGGTCGATCTGCTCGGGCGTGCACATGGCGGCCATGGCGCAGTGTGCGGCCGGATCCGGGATGATGACGGTCTTGCCGGGACTGAGGATCTTCGCGGTCTCGGCCATGAAGGTGACACCGCAGAACACGATGACGTCCGCATCGGTGGTGGACGCCTTGATGGACAGACCCAGGGAATCGCCGACGTAATCCGCCACGTCCTGAACCTCGGGCAGACAGTAGTTGTGCGCGAGGATGACTGCGTTCAGCTCCCCCTTCAGCTCCGCGATGCGGGCCACGATCTCTTCCATGAACCTTCCATCCCTGACGCGTATATAACAATTGTCTAGCCAAGTACCCGGGGATGACGGAGCGGATACGGACGGGACAACCGTTATAACCGAGCCCCCTCAATCGGGGACCATGAGCCAGAGGGAAGAGAGGGCCGATTCCATGTTCGGATGCACGACCCGCGAGAGGGCCGTCTTCGAGGCGGGGATCAAGATGGGCACGATATACCACCAGTTCGTCGGCACGCCGTTCAACACCGACACCGTGACGGATCTCGAGGACCTCATCGGACGCACCATCGGTGTCCAGCCGTACGTGGAGTCGGCGGTCGTGAGGATAGACAGGTCCGTCTTCAACCGCGGTGACGACACGTACTCGTACGTCTCCCTCACCGGGGACATGATCGACGCCGTCGTCAGGATACGCATCGGGGACACCGTCGTGACGTCCGAGATGAGGTACGACCCCGAACTCGACTACCCGCTGATGTACGTGTCCTCGATCGAGTGATTCCCTCGGAACACCCGTTCCATGTGCCAGACGGGGCACTCCCACCAGAACGATTATTTAAATATTGAGAAAGACATACTGGTATGTCCAGTACTATTCACTGGTGGGCATTGACATGATATCTGACATCAAAATCGGAATTACCGGGTTACCTGGCTCAGGCAAGACCTATGCGCTGCTCCGTGTCATCGAGATGCTGCAGGATGGAGAACTCTCGATCGGCGGCATGATCGACGAACCTGTCGGCGACGGGAGACACAAGACGGGTTTCACTGTCAGGAACCTCCTCACCGGGGAGACGGAGGTGTTCGCCAGCGTGGACATCGAGAGCAAGGTCATGGTCGGCAAGATCGGCGTCGACCTCGGCAAGCTCGAATCGGTCGGTGTCGCCGCCATCAGGGAGGCCTGCGAGAAGTGCGACATCATCGTCATCGACGAGGTCGGGAAGATGGAGGTCGAGAGCCAGGCGTTCATCGACGCCGTCAAGGAGGCGCTCGACGTCGACAAACCCATGATCATCACCCTCCACAAGAAATCCAGGAACCCCCTCCTGCAGGACATCAGGAGGAGGGACGACGTCCGCATCCTCGAGGTGACACCCACCAACAGGAACATCCTGCCCTACAAGATCGTCCGCCTCATGAACGGTGAGAACGTTTGAGGCCCGACGGCGTCCTGATAAGGGAGGGTTCCACGGACATTCTGGTCCCCGAGACCCATTCGGTGCACGGACCCGGCAAGATCCAGGGTTCCGTCTTCTTCAACGAGCAGATGTCGTTCAACCGCGACGTCAGCGTCATGTTCCTCAGGACCATGGGACGCGACATGACCGTCGCCGACGCCATGACGGCCACAGGTTCCAGAGCCGTCAGGATAGCCAACGAGGTCAGGGGGACGACGGTCACCGCCAACGACATCAGCTCCGACGCGATCCCGTACATCGACGCCAACATCGAGATCAACGGGCTCGACAACTGCGTCAGCTCCAACAGGAACATGCACGCCCTCTTCGCCGAGAGCAGCTTCGACTACGTGGACCTGGACCCCTTCGGTTCCCCCGCGCCGTTCATACAGTCGGTCGTCAGGGGCTGCCGCAGGAGGGGGGTACTCGCCATAACCGCCACGGACACCGCACCGCTCGCGGGGGCACATGCTGCCAAATGCAGGCGCAGGTACCAGTCCGAACCCATCCGCGGGTTCATGTGCCACGAGGGCGGACTCCGCATCCTCATGTGCACCATCGCCAGGGAGCTGGCGAAGTACGACAGGGGTATGAAGCCGCTCCTGTCCTTCTACGCGGACCACTACTACAGGACCTACGTCCAGGTCACCGAGGGGGCCGACGCGGCCGACTCCACCCTCGCACAGCTGGGGTACATGCACTACGACATGGAGACCATGGAGCGCTCCACCTCCAGGCTACCGGACGCCGAACACAGGCTCGGCCCGTTCTGGCTAGGCCCCCTGCACGACAGGGACACGCTGATGGCGATGGATCCGGCCGGCATGGCCGCTGAGCGCAGGTGCAACAAGTACCTCGACCTCTGGAGGAACGAACTGGACACCGAGGTCTTCGTCTACGACATGAGCGAGCTGTCCTCCCACATCAAGATGTCCCCTCCGAGGATCGACGACTTCATCGGGTTCCTGCAGGAGCACGGGAGGGCGTCCAAGACGCACGTGTCCCCCACATCCTTCAAGACCGACATCCCCCTTGACGACCTCGTCCCGCTGTACAGGGACTTCAGCCCGGACAGGGGAAGGCACGACAGCTGACCGTTGGATGCCTAACAGATGTTAATACATCTGGAATCTTACGTCATCCTTTTCAACGGACACATCCAACCCGTTCCCAGTGAACAAGATGGCAGGAGAATGCACAGTCACAGTCAAGGCCGGCGTATGCGGCAAGACCACGAAGATCACGACCAAGCAGAACGACGACGGGATGACCGTCCTCGTCTCCATCGAGACGGACTGCCCCATGGTCGGCAAGAACCCCCTCCCCACCGACATCGTCTCCTGGGAGGAGGTCGGCGCCCCCTTCAACGAGAGCAAGGTCTACGCCTGGGCCACGGAGAACATCAGGCACACCGCCTGCCCCGTCCCCTCGGGCATCATCAAGTCCATCGAGGTCGCGGGCGGCCTCGGACTGAAGAAGGACGTCAGCTTCACCATCGAGTGATCCGGCGTCCGGGCACCCTCCGTGCGGGGGGTGCCCCCGAAAAACCACCGTTGAACCATTTTTATATCCGCCCATCCATCCACCGGCGATAGCTTATGAAGAAGAGGATCAAGGCTTCGAGAAGGTCGATGGGAATGAACTACGCGATACGTGAGGTCACCGTCCCGGCCGCCGCGGCAGCCAAAGCGGGGAAGAAGCTCCTGAGCCTCAACATCGGGGACCCCAACAAGTGGGACTTCGAGACACCCGAGTACTTCAAGGCCACACTCAGGCGCGCTGTCGACGAGGTCGACAACGGATACGGGGACTCCCAGGGCGACATAGACCTGAGGGAGGCCATCGTCGAGAGGGAGTTCGAGAAGAACGGCATCCGCATCACATCCGACGACGTCTACGTCACCAGCGGTGTGAGCGAGTGCATCAACCTGCTGATGGGCACGTTCCTCGAACCCGGCGACGAGGTGCTGGTGCCCGGACCGGGTTACCCGTCGTACGCACAGTACATCAACTTCTACGAGGGCCGCGTCGTCCCCTACAGGATGATCGAGGAGGAGGACTGGAGGCCCGACGTCGACATGATCAGGAAAAGGATCACCGACAGCACGAAGGCGCTGGTCGTCATCAACCCCAACAACCCGACGGGATCCGTCTACAGCGAGTCCGACCTCAGGGAGATGGGCGACGTCGCCGCCGAGTACGGCATACCCCTGATCTCCGACGAGATCTACGACAAGATCGTCTTCGACGGGGAGTTCTTCTCGATGTCCAGACTCCCATCGGACGTCCCGCGCATCATCCTCAACGGTTTCTCCAAGGTCAACCTGATGCCCGGATGGAGGATGGGCTACTGCTACTTCATGGACGGGGACGGACTCATGGACGAGATCCGCGAGGGGTTCATGAAACAGCTCAGGGCCAGGATATGCCCCAACGTCCCCTGCCAGGCGGCCGCCAGGGCATCGCTCCAGGGGCCCCAGGACTACATCGTGGACATGAACAGGAAGCTGAGGGAGAGGGCCGACTTCACCTACAAGAGGCTCAACGAGATCCCCTGCATGTCCACCCGCAGGGCGAAGGGT
Source organism: Candidatus Methanomethylophilaceae archaeon (assembly GCA_017461225.1). Taxonomy (GTDB): domain Archaea; phylum Thermoplasmatota; class Thermoplasmata; order Methanomassiliicoccales; family Methanomethylophilaceae; genus Methanoprimaticola. Next base: position 15,511 of record JAFTYV010000003.1, on the reverse strand, counting down.
GCCCTCTACATGTTCCCGAGGATAGACCTCAAGGGGACCCCCTGGAGGACCGACATGGAGTTCGTCCTCGACCTCATCGCCGAGGAGGGGGTCGTCATGGTCCAGGGATCCGGGTTCTGCCAGGAGTTCGGAAGGGACCACGTCCGCTCGTTGCTCCTCCCGCCCATGGAGGTGCTCGAGGAGGCCTTCGACAAGACCGAGAGGTTCATCGCCAGAAGGGTCGCCTGAACCAAGGGGGACGGTTTCCGATGATAGACAGGGACGTCGACTACATCGTCCGCCGCATGATGGAGGACGCGGGACTGACAGTGGGGTTCGACAGGTGCGATTTCCCGCCGGTGGACCGCATCCTCTGCGACGACAGGTCCGACTCCGCCGACGCGTTCTCCGTGGTCGACGACTGCATGGTCGTCGTCTGCAACAGGTACGGCACCGGGAACCAGGTCACGTGGGGCGACATGCAGTCCCCCTTCAGCTGCCCGTTGCCGCTCGACAACCCGCTGGTCTCCGGGGCCAGGGCCGAGAACGGCGCACTGGCCACCGCCAGACTGCTCGCCGCCGGCATGGTCGGAGGGGACATCGCCCACATCGTCTCCATCGGGTGCTCGATGGACGCCGACGGCAGGTTCACACTCCGTCCCTACTATGCGCAGGTCGGGATCGGCGAGGTCGTCCGCATGCCCGTCATGGACGACTTCTCCCAGCTCTCACCCAGGAACATCGGTGACTACACCCGCACGTGCACCTCGCTGCTCGAGCTGCGCAGGTCCAGGTTCCCGGACCTCTCCGCACAGGCATCCGCGCTCCTGGAGAAGCTCAGGAAGTGGAGGGTGCCGGAGGAGCGCCTGATGCAGACCGTGACGGTCGTGCTGCTCGCCATGGGCAACCCGTACTTCTCCAGGACCCTCACGCAGGACGCGGTCGACCCGTCGGTCTTCCGCGAGTGCGCCATGTCATGGGTCACACGCGGGGAGCCCTACACCGTCATACCCCGCGAGTCCAAGACCATACTCAAGGAGGTCATCAGGGACCTGACCGCGGTCGGACGCGTGGGCGTCACCAACCTGAAGGGGATATCCCGTTTCATCGACACCGAGCTGGCGGTACCGGTCTGGATGTACCACCAGCTGCTCAACCACATGGTGGCCGACCCGGAGCTCCCCGTCAGGGCCGAGGTCATGGCCACGCTCCTGGACGCCGACGGCAAGGGGCCGATCCTGGACCCCCACTGCAGGAACTCCGCCGTGATCGGAGCCTGCGCCCGCCACGTGGGCTCTTCGGGACGCAACATAATGGCCGTATGCGACACCAGGGAGCACAACTTCGACACCGTAGCCGGACTCCTGATGCACGGCATGATATTCTTCACCGTGGACGACGTCCGCCGCTCCAGGCAGAGGCTCCTGGAGGAGGGCAGGAGGGCCAGGCACATCGTCTCGGACCTCGTCGGACAGGGTGACGAGCTGGACCTGCTGTACAGGTCCATGGAGATGGGTTCCTCCGGATGCACCGGCGTGTTCTCCCTCTCCCACGGCACCGTGACCGACACGTCCCCCCGCTGCGAGGAGATGAGGGCGCTCATCGCGTCCCGCTGGACCATCGAGTCCATAACGTACTGGAGGGACTGCGCATTCGTCCGCGTGAAGAAGACACGCAACCGCAACGGTGCCGGGACGAGGATCATGAGGTCCCGCAACGTGGATGCCGACACCATCGTCGGCTCCGTCTCCTCCCCGGGCCAGAGCATCTGGTTCGTCAAGACCATCACGGATTCCGACTGGTCCCTGTGATGACGTCTTTCGTTAACCATATCCTTATGAAAGAGTACGTCGTACGTCGTTCTAACGATTGTAACGAATGTCGTTGACCCTCCGGACCAGGCGTCCGGCACGGGGGTATAACAAGGATGGGAACAGGAAAGCACTCGTATCAGCGGAGCCTGGCAATCGCCATGGTCGCCGTCCTCGCGGTCGGTCTCCTGATGCTGTGTCCTCCAGTGGACGCAGAGGGGACGGAACCTGCCGCGACACCAATAGTCATAACCATCGAATACAGCTACGACGAGAACCTCCACACGGCGACCGTCATCAAAGGCACCTACACCGGGACCAAGGCGACGATCCCCGCGACCGTCACCAAGGGCAACACGACCTACGACGTCACCGCCATCGGCGACGGGGCGTTCAAGGACATCACCACACTCGAAGAGGTCACCATAGGGCCCAACGTGACATCCATCGGCGATGATACGTTCAACGGATGCAGGATCCTGGGGACCGTCACCATCCCCGACGGCGTCAGGTCCATCGGGGACCATGCCTTCGCAGGCTGCTCCGCACTCACAACCGTGAACATCGGGAAGGGCCTGACCTCCATGGGCGTGAACCCGTTCCTCGGATGCCCTGCGGGAGTGGTGTTCAACATCGACCAGTCCAACGACAGGTTCTCCACCGGCACGAAGACGCTGCTAGCGATCTCCGGGACCTCCTCCACGGTCGTCTGGGGGACCGGGGACGATGTGGTGATCGACACCGGTGTGACCGCCATAGGCCCCGAGGCGTTCAAGGGTCTGACGGACCTGAGATCGGTCACCATCGGATCCAACGTGACCCATGTGGACAGTTCCGCGTTCGAGGGATGCGCCGCACTAGCGAAGGTCACGATCGACCCCTCCACCGATGTGGAATCAGATTCCTTCGAGGGATGCAACATAACTGAGCTCATCCTGGGTCCGACGACCTACGCCATCGAGAACGGTGACGCCTCCATCAAGGACTACGACGACCTGGACACGACAACCGACGTCATCATCCCCGACGAGGTGTCCCTTGGATCCTCCACGTACACCGTCAAATCGGTGATGGAGAACGCCTTCCAACTCCAGGACAAGATATCCACGATCAAGTTCAACGAGACCATCGAGAGCGTGACCGCCGCCGCATTCGGAGACGGATTCACGATGAAGGACGGTGAGGCCCCCATCGCCGACACGCAGCTGAGGGGCAAGGTCGTCAGCATAGACTGGACCGACAAGACCGTCACAACACTGTCCTCCATGATCATGGACGGGGTCACCTACGTGCTCAACCCAGACGACACCATGACCGTCACCGCATGCGACAAGACCCGCACCGGTTCTGTGACAATACCCGGCACATACCTGGGTCACCCGGTGGAGTCCATCTCCAAGAACGCGTTCTACCAGTGCACATCGATCACCTCCGTCACCATCGGGGAGAACGTCAGGTCCATCGGGGAGAACGCCTTCGCATTCTGCTCTTCCCTGACATCCGTGTCCATCCCCTCATCGGTCACGAGCATCGGCGACAACGCCTTCACCGGTTGTGTCAAGGCGAAGTTCACCGTCGGTTCCGAGAGTCGCCACTTCTCCACCGTGTCCGAGGGTGCGATCCTCACCGATGTCGGGAAGACCGCGGTTGTCGCCTACCCCTCTGCCGAGGACACCGTCACCATACCCGACGGCATCATATCGATCGGATCGTTCGCGCTCTACCAATGCAGCGGTGTCGAATCTCTCGAGATCCCCGCATCCGTCGGGGAGGTGGGCCTCAGGGCGTTCGGAGGATGCACCGGACTCAAGTCCCTGAAGATCCTCGGCGATGTCGACAGCATCGGCGCAGGTGCCTTCAACGGCAACAACCTCGAGACCATCGTGATCGACGCCAAGCTCGGTTCCTCATCCATCACCGTATGGGAGACCGCACTCGGAGTCGACTTCACCGCGACCGACGGATCGGATATCACCGACATCTCCGGACGCCAGTTCACCGTCGACACCGCAACCAAGAAGGCGGCCATGAGCAACGCACTGACGTACTACATCACCTACGACCTCGCGGGCGGCACCATCGCCACGCCCAACGCATCCTCGTACACCGTGGAGTCCGCCGTGTCGCTGGCCTCCCCGACCAAGGAGGGGTACACGTTCAAGGGATGGTACTCCGGGACCACCAAGTTCGAATCCATCGCCGCCGGTTCCGTCGGCGACCTGGCGCTCACCGCGACCTGGGACATCAACAGGTACGATGTCACATTCGACACCGCCGGCGGCTCCTCCATCGGCAAGGCCACAGTGGAGCACGGATCCGATGTGACCGAGCCGGAGGACCCTGTGAAGACCGGATACACCTTCGTCCAGTGGATGCTCGGTGACACCGCGTACGACTTCGCAACCGACGTCACCGGTGACCTGACCCTCACGGCCACCTGGACCATCAACAGCTACACGCTGTCCTTCGACACCGCCGGTGGCTCGGAGATGGACCCGGTCACCTACGAGTACGGGGCTGAGGTCAAGGAACCCAAGAAGCCCAGCCGCAGTGGCTACAAGTTCGAGGGATGGTCCCCCTCCGTCCCCGCCACCATGCCCGCCGGCGACCTCACCCTGACGGCCACCTGGTCGGAGGTCGAGGACGACGGTGACGACGGCCCGTCCCTCTGGCTTATCGTGGCCGTGGTCGTTCTGATCGCCGTTGTCGGCGTGTTCGCCTACACCAAGTTCCGCTGATGCGGACGACGGGCGGCCCGGGCCGCCCGTCCAAACCCTTCATCTCTCTGCACTGCCTTCTCACCGACACCTTCTACATACACGGATGATGGAACCGACAACCGGCAGGTGGCAGCCTCCGTGCACCCCGTGAAGGGTGCATCCGACATCAGAAGTATAGAAAAATCACTTTTGAAACAAAAGTAAGAAATAATTACTTTTGGATAAAGGCAGCTGTGTGTACATCGGATGTGGAACGGATACGTGATCAGCAACAAGTGTCCGGATCCACGACCTCCCCAGACTCACCACCGTGGAATCATCTTTATTACGGTGGGGCCATCCACTCGCCATGACTGATGGAATCAAATCCTTGGAGGATGTGAGGAACTTCTTCGACGGTGCGGGCGTCCGCGCCTTCGAGGTCAGCGATGCTTTCGGCGAGGGCGAGGGACCCGTCATCGTCGGTGACAACACCCTCGAGGACGTCAGGGACCTGGCCGAGGCCGTCGGTGCCAAGGTCGTCTTCGTCGAGTACGACTACATCGAGCCCGAGGACCTCGTCGTCAACCCCGAGGACTTCGACCTCGAGGAGATCTTCGGTGACGATGCGGAGGAGGCCGAGAGGACCATCCTCGAGCACAACGACACCATCATCGCACAGGACTGGGACGAGCCCTACGCGATGACCGTCTTCATCATGCACGAGGGCCACCCCTTCGGCATGCAGGTCATCAGCGAGGAGTTCGACGAGTTCCTCGTCTCCTGCCCCGCGGAGTACGTCTCCGAGATCTACGAGGAGATGGACTGATCCCCGGGCGGCCATTTCCGCCCGACCAAACATCCAACGGGGTCGCGGTGCCCCGTCACCCCACCGCACTACCTGTTTCCATAGGCCAGTACCATCCGCCGATTCCGGAAATCTTGGATGGGAATGGATAGTTTTCACCATCTTTCCTCGTGCTTCAGAAAGGATTTATATACCATGTTACGATTGGATAATACATCCAACTGGTGATAGATGATGGAGGGCGAAGAGAAGACGTGCGGAAGATGCGGTCACAACTGGATAAGCCTGAAGGAACTGCCCCTCAGGTGCCCCTCCTGCGGTACGTACCACTGGTCCGACCAGTCCACCACCCACTCCTGTGCCATGTGCGGCCACAGATGGTTCTCACGCTCCGAGGGCACCCCTCTGAGATGTCCGTCCTGCAAGACACGCTCGTGGATCACCGGATCCTCCAGGGAACGCAAGCTCTTCAAATCCTACGAGGACGACAAGTCGAAGATGATCGTGAACCTCTACAAGAACGGGATGGGATGCGTGAGGATCTCCATCGACACGGGGATCTCCGTGGCCACGGTCATCGACACCGTGAAGGTCAGCCTCGCGGGTGAGCGCTGCCCCCGCATGTGATACCTTCGGACATCGCGATCCTGTTTCGGATGCACAACCGTGGATCGACTTGCCTGTCGCGGGATGACGCGATGGGAACCGTTTGAAAATGGAACGGGGGTGTGACCCCCTGTGTTTCTCAGAAGTCCAGTCTCTGGAGCATCTTCACGACCGCGTCGACGACGTCGCGGCCCTTCTCGATCCTGTCCATGGCCTGGAGCTCGGTCATGCCGGGGCCGTTGATACCGAACCCGACGGGTTTCCCGTACTCGAGACCGAGGTCCATGATCTTCCTCGATGCCTGTGCGACGACGACCTCGTCGTGCTTGGTCTCGCCGGTGATGACGGCACCGAGCGTGATGACGGCGTCGATGTCGTCCTGCTCGAGCAGCTTCTTGGTGGCCATCGGGACCTCGAACACCCCGGGCACCTTGATTGTCTTGGTGAGCTTCACACCGAGGAACTCGGCCTCCGCCTTCGCCCTCTCCATCATGAGGGATGTGACCTCGTAGTTGAACTCCGCAACGACCATTCCGATCTTGTATGCCTTCATATCGATACCTCATCTCAATCTGACAGGCCCCTTGTCCTCGAAACCCTCCCTGAGGCCGGTTCCGGCCCTCCTGGTGAGGCTCTCGGGTCTGAACAAGAGGTCGAAGACGTTCAGAGCGTGCTCCCTGGACCTGCTGTCCGCAAGGAACGCGAGCTCCGCGTCGTCCTTGGCCTCGTCCTCGTGGACGAAGACCTCGATAATGTGTTTGTTGGTCATCAGCTGCGCGCGTATGAGTCCCGTGGAGGCCTCGTGGGCGCACATCTTGTCCTTCTGCATGGGGCCGGGCATGCCCAGCGCCATCACTATGTCGCAGCCCTGCTCCTCGATGAGCTTCTTGCAGGCGACGGGGAGGTCCTTGACGCCGGGCACCGTGTACCTGACTATCCTGAACCCCGTTCCGTTCCTCTGCAGCTCGTCGATCGCGGCGCGACCCATGTCGTACCTCGCGAACGTCGTGTCCGCTATTCCGATGATCTTCATTCGTCTCCCCCCATACGGCGTATCCTGCTGACTATGCGCCTGGTGGCGTTCAGGTCGTCCGCGCACTCGTCCGCACGGACCACCCTGATCCCCGGGAACCCGCGGGACTCCAGCTGGGATTCCAGCTCGGACTCGTCGAACGTCTGGTCGAACCCGAGGACGATGATGTCCGGACGGAGCTCCGCCACGGTGTCGAACATGTCGCCGTCGCGTCCGATGACCACACGGTCCACCGGCTTGAGCGCACCGACTATCCTCGCACGCATGTCCTCCGGCGTTATGGGCTCGTGCTTCCTGCGCCTGACGGTGGTGTCGCATGCGACCACCACGACCAGCTCGTCGCCGAGGGCGGCGGCCTGCTCCAGGTAGGATACGTGACCGGTGTGTATTATGTCGAACACGCCGGACGCCATCACACGGGTCATCCGTCACACTTCCAGGCCGGTCCTCTCGAGGAACCTGTTCCACTCCTCGATGACCTGTGCCCCGTCCACCATGGCGATGCCGTGCTCCTCCGCGTACCTGGCGACCTCCGCCTTGGGCATGGAGCCGCCGTCGTCGCCCATCATCTCGCAGATGGTCGCCGAGGGCTTCACACCGGCCATGTACATGATGGCGGTGCAGAGCTCGGTGTGGCCGAAGCGGGTCTTCAGGATCCTCTCGGTGGTGTTGAGCAGGTGGACGTGTCCGGGTGCCCTGAATTTGGCACCCATCTCCTCCCTGATGATCTCCACGGGTGCATCCTGGAACAGCGTCCTGGCGTACTCTGTGATGGTGAGCGCGCGGTCCCTGTCGGTGATGCCGGTGTACGTGTCCCTGTGGTTGATCGTTATCCCGAAGGACGACTTCGTGTTGTCGTAGGGGATGTCGGTGGGCGCCATGGCCCTCAGGAGGGGGTACTTCTCGCAGTCGTCCCAGAAGACGTCGGACATGAAGGGGAGACCGACGTCCTTGGCGGTCCTGTAGGGTGTCGTGGTGCACACGAGCCCCCCGGCATCCTTCCTCATAGTCCTGAGTATCTCGGGTGTGACGAACTCCGATGCGACGGTGAGGTCGCACTCCTTCTCCCTATCGTCGAAATCGTAGACAAGGATCGGCTTGCCGTTCCTCACATCCTCCAAAACCTTCTCGAAATCCATGGGATCACTGTCTCTCAGGGGGTATGTATCCCTTGGATATATGATAATAAGGATGTAGCTACCAGGATCCTGGTAGGTGTTTAACGGTGAAGAGCGGGGCGGTGGACGCCCCGCCGGACCTCACCTCAGGTGCCTGGCCGCCTCCTCGACGGATGCACCGTTGAGCACGATGTCGGATACCGCGCTCATGATTCCGCGGACGTTCCTGTGCTGGAAGATGTTCCTTCCCATGGACACACCGTGTCCACCGGCCTCGAGGGAGTCGTGGACCATGTTGAGGATGTCCATGTCGGAGTCCATCTTGGGTCCGCCTGCGATCAGCACGGGGACCATGGTGCCCCTGACGACCTCGCGGAACGAGTCGATGTCCCCGGTGTAGCTGCACTTGACGATGTCCGCACCGAGCTCCATGGCGACCCTTGCCGCATGTGCGACCGCATCGGGGTCGAAGGAGTTCTCGATCTTGGGTCCGCGGGGGTACGCCATCGCGATGAGGGGCATGCCCCACTCCATGCACTGCCTGGAGACCATGCCCATGTCCTGCATCATCTGGCACTCGGATTCGGCACCGACGTTGATGTGGATGGAGACCGCATCGGCTCCGAGCTTCAGGGCCTCCTCGACCGTGGCCACGAGGACCTTGCTGTTGGAACTGACACCGATGTCCGTGGATGCGGACAGATGGAGGATCAGACCCACGTCGTGACCGGATGTCCTGTGACCCTGGGGGACGATACCCTTGTGCATCAGCACCGCGGTTGCCCCGCCCTCGACTACGTCGTTGACCGTACCCTTCATGTCCACGAGACCGGGGATGGGACCCACGCTGATACCGTGGTCCATGGGCACTACGACGGCGTTGCCGCTCTTCCTGTCAATGATCCTCTCCATTCTGATGTTCTTTCCAAACATTCTCGTTCACCGTGCTACATGCTAACATGGGACACATATATTAAACTTCCCATCCTTCGAACATACTGTTTTTCTATCCTTAGACCAGTGCACCACCGATATTCATGACAGCCGAAGATGCTAAGTACATCAGAGAGAAGGTCATGGCTCACAACAAATGGTTCGAGGAGAGCATCCCCATGATCGCCTCCGAGAACCTCATGAGCCCCCTCGCCAAGGAGATGCTCATCTCCGACTTCGCGGACAGGTACGCCGAGGGTCTCCCCGGCAAGCGCTACTACCAGGGCAACATCTACGTCGACCAGGTCGAGCTCAAGGCCATCGAGCTCGCGAAGAAGGTCTTCAACTGCGACTGGGCCGACGTCAGGCCCATCTCCGGTACCGTCGCCAACATGGCGGTGCTCTTCGCATTCGCACAGCCCGGCGACACCATCACCACCTGCGCCCTGGCACAGGGTGCCCACATCTCCACCTGCGAGTTCGGTGCGTTCGGACAGAGGTCCGTCAACTCCGTCAACTACCCCTGGAACCTCGACGACATGAACCTCGACGTCGACGGGACCATCAAGCTCCTGAAGGAGGTCAAACCCAAGATCGCGCAGTTCGGACTCTCCGTGTTCCTGTTCCCCCCGCCCCTCAAGGAGCTCCAGGACACCTTCAACGAGGTCGGATGCCTCGTCTGGGAGGACTGCGCCCACGTCCTCGGACTCATCGCCGGCGGACAGTTCCACGACCCCCTCAGGGAGGGTGTCAACATCGTCTCGTCCTCCACACACAAGACGTTCCCCGGACCCAACCACGGTATGCTCCTCGGACAGAACCTCACGGAGGAGCAGGAGAAGGTCCTCGAGAAGGCCGTCTTCCCCGGAGTCACCTCCAGCCACCACCTCCACGCGATGGCCGCACTCGCGATCACCCTCGCCGAGATGGACGTCTACGGGAAGGAGTACGCGGCACAGGCATGCAAGAACTCCCGTGCACTCGGACAGGCGCTGTACGAGCTCGGGGTCCCCGTCCTCTGCGAGAAGCAGGGATTCACCAGGTCCCACGCCATCGCCGTCGACGTCTCCCAGTTCGGAGGCGGCAAGGACTGCGCCAAGGCGCTCGAGGACGCCAACATCATCTGCAACAAGAACATGCTCCCCCAGGACACCAGCGCCGTCAGGCCCTCCGGTCTGAGGCTCGGTTCCCAGGAGATGACCCGCCTCGGAATGAAGGAGAGCGAGATGAAACAGGTCGCCGAGTTCATCGCCAGGGTCGTCGTCAAGAAGGAGGACCCCGCGAAGGTCAAGGAGGATGTCAAGGAGTTCAAGAAGCAGTTCTCCACTATCCAGTACTGCTTCAACGCAGGGGAGCCCGCATACGGCTACCACAAACTCGTTGAGTGAAAGGAGGAATCGTGAATGGGATTCATGGACAAGGTCAAGGAGAGCGTCAAGTCCGCGGACGAGAAGCTCGGAAACGCAATCGACAGCAGCAAGATCGACTCGAAGATCCGCGACGAGGAGAGGAAGATCGAGGAGCTCACCAAGGAGATGGGCGAGAAGGTGCTCGCCAACTTCAGGGACGGAGCCGCCCTCGCAGAGGACGACCTCAAGGCGGTCTACGCGAAGATCCAGGACTGCGAGAAGACCATCGAGGACCTGAAGGCCGAGAAGGAGGCCCTCAAGTCCGAGAAGAAGGAGGAGTGATCCTCCCCCGGCGGGCGCATGCCCGCCCCAAACCCCTTTTCGGACATCCCTCACCTAAGTTCGTCGCACCTAAAATCTTTATAATGCGCGTGCACGATACACGCCCGATGATAACTGGAAACCGCGAGGATTACCTAATCAACATCCTCAGACTCACGGAGGGGACCAAGATGGCCAAGACCACCGAGCTGGCCACGTTCATGGACGTGTCCCCCGCCAGTGTGAGCGAGATGGTCAAAGCCCTCGCAGCGGAGGGACTCGTCTCGTACGAGAAGTACAAGGGGGTCTCCCTCACCGAGGAGGGTCTGGACTACGCACGTCAGCTGCGCAAGAAGCACCATGTCCTGGAGCGCTTCCTGACGGACTACCTCAACGTCGACCACGCCACGGCCCACGAGGAGGCATGCAGGATGGAGCACGCGCTCTCCGACGACTCCGCGATCAGGATGTGCTACATGATGGGCACGAAGATCGATTCGGACTGCCAGAGCTGCAAGAAGCCCTGCAAGGCCGCATCCGACGGCGAGACCGACATAATCCAACTCAACAAGATGTCCCAGGACCAGATGGGACTCATCACGCACATCAAATCCGACGACTCGAAGATTGTGAACAGACTCGTGTCCATGGGGTTCGTCCCCGGAAGGATCGTCGCGATAGAGGCCATCCTCTCGGACATGGGACCCCGTGTCGTCAGGACCGGGGAGACGTCCATCGCCCTGGACTACGACATGTCGTCGTACATCTTCGTCGACGTGTCCATCTGAGACGGGCGGTCCAATGACAGGGAACGTGAAGTTCGCCCTCGTCGGCCAACCCAACGTGGGCAAGTCGTCCCTCTTCTCCCGTCTGACCGGAGTGGGCGTCGTCTCGTCCAACTACCCGGGAACCACCGTGGAGTTCGACGAGGGGACGGTGACCCGCAACGGGAACACCGTGTCCGTCTTCGACCTCCCGGGGACCTACAGCCTGTCCGGCAACACGGACGACGAGAGGGTCGTCCTCAGGAAGATCCGCGACGAGGACATGGACGCCGTTGTCATCGTGGCGGACGCCGCCGACCTGGAGGGCAGCCTCGTGCTGTGCTTCGAGGCGCTCGAACTCGGCCTTCCCTCGATCGTCGCCCTGAACAGGATGGACATCGCCAGGAAGAGGTACGATGTGGACATCGGACGCCTCGAGTCCGTCCTCGGCGTCCCCGTCGTCGGCATCTCGTCGAAGACCGCCGAGGGCGTGGACCTGCTGGCGGACACCGTCTGCCTCGGACGCGCCAGGGTCCCCGACTTCAGGTTGGAGTACGACGGGACGGTCGAGAAGGCCGTCACGGCCATCGTCGACGGTCTCGAGGGTACGGACATCTGCTTCGACCCCCGCGGGACCGCGTTGAAGCTCCTAGAGGGGTCCTCCGAGTTCACCTCGGGTATGGACCCGGACCTGATGCGCTCCGTGGGCCTCATGAGGAGGATCTACGAGGAGGAATACGGCGAACCGGTCGAGGTCGCCACACACGCCCGCAGGTACGACAGGGCCCACGAGGTCCACGAGGAGTGCCTCTCCCCGAGGGAGGTGGAGCAGAGCCTCTCCGAACGCATCTCGGACATGTGCATAACCCCCATCACCGGGGTGCCCATCCTGGCGGCGGTGTGCCTCGCCGTGGTGGCCGTCGTGGTATACGGCGGATCCTTCCTCGACGGGGTCGTCAACGGATTCTACGACGCCGTCATCGGAACATCCATAATCGACTTCGGAACCGGCTTCGGCAGGTTCTGGGGTGCCGTGTTCACCGGTATCGACGGAAGCCTCAGGGCGATCCTCGCTCTGGTCATCCCCTACATCATGGTGTTCTACCTACTGCTCGGCATCCTGGAGGATTCGGGGTACCTCACCCGCGCTGTCGTACTGCTGGACAAGCTGATGCACCGCTTCGGACTCCACGGCGGCGCGTTCATCCCCATGATTGTCGGTATCGGATGCAACGTCCCGGCCATAATGGCCGTCCGTACCATCAGATCCCACAGGGAGAAGATCATCCTGTCCTCCATGATCGTCATGGCGGTCCCCTGTTCCGCGCAGATCGCCATCATCATGGGTACGACCGGGAACTACTCCGGGTTCGTCTACGCGGTCGGGATATTCGGACTCCTGGTGGCCATCGGTGCCCTCACGGGCGTTCTCATGAACAGGTTCATGAGGTATGAACCCACCAACCTCGCGATGGAGCTCCCCGAACTGGTCGTCCCCTCCCCGGCGAACATCCTCGGGAAAACGTGGGACCGCATCAAGGACTTCTTCACCATCGCGTTCCCGCTCCTCGTGGTCGGATCCGTGGTCGTCGAGGTCCTGCTCATGTACGACCTGCTGAGGTTCGTCGTCGACCCGCTGTCCCCCATCACAGTGGGCATGCTGGGACTCCCCGCGGTCTGCATAATCTCGTTCATCGTGGGCATCCTCAGGAAGGAGATGGCCGTCGGCATGCTGCAGATCCTCGCGGGCGGTGTCGCCCTCTCCGAGTTCATGACACCGGACCAGTTCGTGGTCTTCGGCGTCGTCATGGCGATCTACATGCCCTGCATCGCGACCCTCACCACCATGTGGAGGGAGATGGGATGGAGGGAGACGGTGGCGATATCGCTGCTGTCCATAGCCGTCGCACTCCTGTTCGGGACCGCCACCAACCTGCTGCTGTCGGCGTTCTGACGGCGTACAACGATCCGGACCCCGGACCACATTTCAATACCTCACACGTCGCCGGAACATCCGGCGGCGGTGTGTCGGAGAATTCCAGGGGTCCTCCGGCAAGTGCCGGCGGACCCCGTCGTGAAGTTTCTAGGATCAGCGGTGGGAGAACACCATGGAGACGCCGTCGGCGCCCCTCCTCTCCACACGTGCGAACCCTATCCTCTCGAGCTGGACCATCTCGGATCCCTCGGAGACGACACCGGACTCCACGAGACCCTCGGAGACGGTTCCATCGGGCATGAGGAGGGTCGCCTTCACCGCATCCGCACCGACCCACTGGACGGCGCGCACGCCCTTCCTGAGGACGGAAACGTCGTCGCCGGCGTACTTCGCGGGGAGGGAGTGCTGCAGGTTGCAGAGGTCCTTCAGCCTGATCTGACCCACCTCGGTGAACAGCTTGGAATCCTCGGCGGAGAGGAAGACGGTCCTGGGGTCCTCGAGCCTGTATTTCCTCTCGCCCCTCTCGGGGTGGTCGGGGTGCAGGGGCGCGCTGCCCTCTATGACGTCGATGCCCTCGATGTCGTACCTGACGGGGTCCCTCACGAAGAAGTACCTGTTGGCCTCGGCGTCGATGATGTCACGGTTCATGCCGTAGAGGTTCTCCCATGTGAACTGGATGTCGACGGACTTGATACCGGACTCCACCCAGTACCTCCTGATGGCCTCGGGCCTGATACCGCGCCTCTCCATCGCGCGGACGGTGCCGGTCCTGACGTCGTCCCATCCGGAGTACTCGCCCTGTCCGATGCTCTGCCTGATGAGGGAGGTCTTGAGGACTGTGTCGGGGATGTTGACGAGTCCGTAGTGATAGTACACGGGCTTCTTCCATCCGAAGTAGTCGAAGATGTACTCCTGCCTGAACGTGTTGTTGAGGTGGTCCTTACCGCGGATGACGTGGGTCATGCCCATCTCGTGGTCGTCGATGGCGACGGAGAGGTTCATCATGGGGTACGCCACATACTTGTCGCCGGTGAGGGGGTGGGGTGCGTCCACGAGCCTGAGGGCGACGAAGTCCCTGACGGCGGGGTTGGGGTGGCAGAGGTCGGTCTTCACGACGACGACGGCCTCCCCCTCGGCGTAATCGCCGTTGAGGAACCTGTCGTACCTCTCGAGCTGGTCCTCCACGGGGAGATCGTGGCAGGGGCAGGCCTGCTTCTTCTCCTTCAGCTCCCTCCAGTGCTCCGCGTTGCAGGTGCACACGTACGCGTGACCCATCTCCAGGAGTTTCCTGGTGTGGTCGTAGTACATCTCGAACCTGTCCGACTGGATGTACCTCCTGTTGCACTTGACACTCAGCCACTCGAGGTCCTCGGGGATCATGTCGTAGGCCTCGGGGTCGATCTTCTCGGGGTTGGTGTCCTCGAACCTGAGGACGAGGTCCCCGCCGTACCTCTTGACGTACTCGTCGTTGAGGATGGACACACGGGTGTGACCGAGGTGGAGCGGCCCGGAGGGACCGGGGGCGATGCGCATGACGACACCGCCGTCGACACCTTCCAGCTCGGGGAGCTCGTACTTGCGCTCCTTCTTCTCCTTGACGAGCATGGACGAGTCCATCTCCTGGAGCGCCTTGGTCTGGGCCTCCAGGCCCATCGCGTTGACCTCCGCGACGATCTGGTTGATGAGGGGGGTGATCTCCCCCGCCTTGGATCTGAGTTCGGGGCATCCGCCGAGGATCTTCCCCACGACGGCCTTGGGGTTGGCGGTCCCCTTGAAGAATACTGCGTTCTGCAGTGCGAATTTTCTGATCGTTTCCTCGATCTGGTCGGACATGCGTCCCCATCCGGATGTTCCTATAAATAGAATGATGCGCAGGGGCGCGCACGCGAGGACCGTCCGCATGGAGCCTTCCTGGGACAGATTGAAATACGGTCGCACCCACTGACCTCCCATGGACGTCGAGGTTATGAAGGCCCTCTCCGACCGCAACAGGCTCCGCATAGTCGAGATGCTCTCCGACGGGGAGCTCTGCGCGTGCAGGCTCCTGGAGGAGCTCGACATCACGCAGCCCACCCTCTCGCACCACATGTCCATCCTCTGCAGGAGCGGACTGGTGAACGTCCGCAAGGAGGGGCAGTGGTCCCACTACTCCCT
>JAFTYV010000016.1 GCA_017461225.1 Candidatus Methanomethylophilaceae archaeon | reverse complement strand
CGCCCTCGTCAAGGCGACCGGTGCCTTCGGTTCCCTGATCAACCACTCGGAGCACAAGCAGCCCGCCGCCGACGTGGGGGCCTGCGTGGACATGTGCCGCGACCTCGGTCTCTGCACCTGCGTCTGCGCCGACACCGTCGGAATCGCCACGGAGCTCGCCGCGTTCTCCCCCGACTTCATAGCCGTGGAGCCCCCCGAGCTCATCGGAGGCGACGTGTCCGTCACCACCGCCAACCCGGGCATCGTCTCCGGGACCGTCGAGGCCGTGAAGGCCGTCGATGCGGGGATCAAGGTCCTCTGCGGAGCCGGTGTCAAGAACGGCGAGGACGTCAGGACCGCCGTGGAACTCGGTGCGGAGGGTGTCCTCCTGGCATCAGGTGTCGTGAAGGCGGCCGATCCTGAGTCCGTCATCAGGGACCTCATCAAACACATCTGAAACCGTGAAACACCCGTGGGGGGACCCACGGGGAACCCCTTCCCCTTTTACACACGATCCGAACGTCCGCACATGTTCGCGGAATCGCTGATTACACCTCCGACCGATCCGAGGCCGAGGTTTCTAAATGGATCCCAACAGCATCTTCGAGGAACGTTGCAGGACACCGACCATCGGCGACGAGGCGCCACCATTCAAGGCGGTGGCCACGCAGGGGGAGATCGAGTTCCCCAAGGACTACAGGGGGAAGTGGGTGATCCTGTTCTCCCATCCCGCCGACTTCACACCGGTGTGCACCACCGAGTTCATAACCTTCGCATCCATGGTGGAGGAGTTCAGGAGGATGAACACCGAACTCGTCGGACTCTCCATAGACTCCCTGTACGCGCACATCGCGTGGCTGAGGAGGATACAGGAGCTGGAGTGGAAGGGCATGGGGAACGTGGAGGTCACGTTCCCCCTGATCGAGGACATAACGATGGACATCGCCAGGAGGTACGGCATGCTCCATCCCGGACAGTCCAACACGCAGACCGTCAGGTCCGTGTTCATCATCGGACCCAACGGCAGGATCAGGGCCATCATCCACTACCCCATGTCCCTGGGAAGGAACATCCAGGAGATCAAGAGGGCCGTCCAGGCACTCCAGAAGGCCGACAAGGACAACTGCGCCACCCCCGCCGACTGGAAACCCGGGGAGGACGTCATCGTCCCAACAGCGGGCTCCTGCGGCACCGCGAAGGAGCGCATGGAGTCGAAGGACCCCAACCAGTACTGCCTGGACTGGTTCCTCTGCTTCCGTCGCGAGAGGAGGTGCCGATCACCCTGAGCCGGGGGATCCGCTCCCCCTCACGGCGGCGAAGGTGCGTCCGGCCACGGCGTACATCATCAGACCGCCGACCAGCTCGCCCACGACCACCGCCCAGTATATCCAGTAGAGGGAGTGCTGGGCGGCCACGGCGTAGAGCGCTATCAGGATCAGGTTCCTGACCACGGCCAGGACCACGGAGCGGTTGGGCCTCCCCAGCGCCTGGAGGAGGCTCGACCCCACCGGTATGAACGCGAAGAGCGGTATGTACAGG
>JAFTYV010000015.1 GCA_017461225.1 Candidatus Methanomethylophilaceae archaeon | reverse complement strand
TCCTCGACGAGATCCAGGAGTGCCCGCGTGCACGCACCGCGCTCAGGCACCTTGCGAATGACCGCAGGTTCGACCTCATCGCCTCCTGCCCCCTCTCCGGGGCGGACCTCCCCGGGAAGGGAGACGGTGTCCCCGGCCACCCGTCCATCATCGGACCGGAGGAGCGCCTCGTCATGCACGGCCTGGACTTCGAGGAGTTCCTGTGGGCGATGAAGGTGGACAAAGGTACCATCGATTACGTCAGGGGATGCATACGCGACACGGAACCCATCGACGAGGCGGTGCTATCCAGGTTCGGATCGCTCTTCAGGGACCATATGATCGTCGGAGGGATGCCGGAGGCCGTGCGGTCCTTCAGGGACACCGGGGGATACACGGAGCCGAACAGGATCAAGGACCGGATCATCGGGACGTGGATCGCCGACATGGACAGGTGCAACAGGGGTGCGGACAAGGTCAAGACCGTCGACTGCTTCAGGTCCATCCCGACGCAGCTGTCGCAGTCCAACAAGAAGTTCATGTACTCCCGTGTGGGGGGCGACGGGTCCAGGAGGTCGGCGGAGAGGTACATGCGCAACCTCCTGTGGATCGAGGCAGCCGGCTACGGGGACATGTGCCGCATGCTGGAGTCCCCCGAACCGCCACTCAGGGGCATGGAGAGACGCGACCGGTTCAAACTCCACCTCCCCGACACGGGACTCCTGATGAACATGTACGGCCCCAACGCCATGAGGGCCATATACTCCAAGGGTCTCTCTTTCAACATGGGTGCGGTGGCCGAGAACGTCGTCGCGGAATGCCTCAGGAAGAACGGTATCAGACCCACATCGTACCGCAAGAACAACGGTCCCGGGATGATGGAACTGGACTTCGTCTTCGAGAACACGACAGGGGTGACGGTACTGGAGGTCAAATCGGGGAAGAGCCGCGACGCCCCCTCCGTACGCAAGGCGTCCATGTTCCCCCAGGTCAACAGGAGGATCGTCCTCGCCGGGGGGAACGTCTCCGCGGCACCGGACGGCATCGTGAACCTGCCGCTGTTCGCGGCCGCGTTCATCCGCGAGACCGACCCGCCGTGGGACGGACCGGAGTTCTGAACGTTCCGAAGCACCCATGCGAGCCTTTATCCGCTGACCCTCCCTGCCCCGGTCATGGCCCTCTTCAGAAGGAAACCCAAGGGACCGGTGATCAGGAGGACGGTGCTTAACATGCACTGGGACACCGAGGACCCCTTCACGTTCGCATCCCACCACGAGGACGACTACCCCCACGGGAACGCCCAGCTGGCACTGCCGCTGGACGAGATCCGCGGAAGGGACCTGGGCCGCGACTACGAGAAGAGGCTCGGTTTCAGGATGTACCACGGCAAGGTCGTGCCCGGCTTCCCCGCCCACGCCCACTGGGGGTACGAGACCGTCACCCTCCCGGAGACCGGGTACGTGGACCACTTCGACTCCCTGGGGAACCAGGGCAGGTTCGGGTTCGGCGACGTGCAGTGGGTCTGCGCACCGTCCAGGTACACCCACGACGAGATGTACCCCCTGGTGGACCAGGAGGGCAGGAACCCCAACGACATAACGCAGATCATGGTCAACCTCCCGCTGGAGATGAAGGGCGGCCCCTGCGCCGTCAACGACGTGTGGAGGGGGGACGTCCCGTCCGTCACCGGCGACGGGTACGAGGTCAGGGTGCTGTGCGGGTCTTTCGGCGGGTCGCCGACCATGACCTCCCCGAGCCCCGTGTCCTGGACACACGAGCCCTCCCACGCGGTGAGGATCCTCAGGATCTCCATGGAACCGGGTGCGGAGGTCGTCCTGGACGCCACCTCCGGCAGGGCGAACAGGAACCTGTACAACGTGTCCGGCGACGGCTACACCGTCGACGGGATCGGTGTTCCGGGGGAGAGCAGGGTCAAGGCCGTCGCGGACGCGGACCTCCGCATCGTGAACGGTGACGAACCCACCGTGCTGTGGGTCCTGGAGGGGGTGCCCATCGGCCAGAGGATGGAGTCCTACGGGCCCGTCGTCCTGGGGAGCACCGACGAGGTCAGGGCCGCCATGCAGGACATCAGGACCGACCAGTTCAAGGACTGGGACTGGGACGTCATCGACAAGGCGCAACCGGTGGACGCCGGCAGGTTCATACGCTACGCCGACGGCACCGAGGAGCGCCCGTCCTGAGCGTCCCGGATTAACTTTAAGGGACACGTGCGCGTTACACAGCGCAATGAACGGGATGAACAGGACGATCGTGGGGGTCGTCTACGGAATCGCACTCACCTACGCCGTGCTCTGCCTCGTCATGAGCCTCATATGGCTCTTCGACACGGGCGCGGCATCCCTTGTACTGTTCCTGCCTGTCGAGGGCTTCGGATTCGACCTCGGCACCCCCACCGGCGGGATCTACGACACCCTGCTCTCATGGCTGACATCGCTGATGTCCCTGCCGGACGAGACCGCCCGCTACGTCAAGCTCCTGCTGATCGTGGTCGGCTTCATCGTCCCCGTGCTCGGGATGGTCTCCAGACCCGCCCTCGACGTGGAGGGCGGGGGCAACCCCGCGGAGTACCTGTGGACCCACAGGCCGAAGGCGTTCGCGAGATGCGTCACGTCCCCCTTCGGGCTGTTCCAGGCGTGCACGGCGAAGCACAAGGCGCTGGTCGTCGTACCCGTCATCCTGCTCCCGCTGTACGTCTGGTGGGCGCTCCTGCTGGCCGTAGCACTGGTGGTGCCGTTCCTCCTGGTCCGCGCCGTCATCGGCATGAGGATCAAATCCGCGGCGAAGCGCGAGGAGGCCGAGTACACGAGGACCACCCAGTACGCCGTCTGCCCCAAGTGCAAGAGGAACTTCCTCAGACCGAAGGTCAGGTGCAAGTGCGGACTGGAGCTGGAGTACCCCGTGCCCAACGAGCACGGTTACAGGTACCACACATGCAACAAGGGCCACGACATCCCCTGCGTCAGCGGCAAGAGGGGTTCCCTCAGGACCGTGTGCCCCTACTGCTCCGCGGACATCGAGACCAGGGAGGCCATGCCCATATCCATCGCGATGGTCGGTGCGGTGGGCTCCGGGAAGACCACCATGATGCTCGCGGCGGTGAAGTCCATAACGGCGATGGCCAGGACCAGGGACATCGTGGTCGAGGCCGTCAGCCCCGGCGTGTCGAAGGATGCCGTCGCCGCCAAGGACGTGGTCGCCAGGACCCCTCCGGGAGAGATGGACTCCGAGTGCCTGTTCATCAGGTCCAGGGCCCTCCAGGACAGGGAGATCATCTTCAACGACGTGTCCGGACAGGAGTTCGAGCCCAGGGAGGACAAGATCCTCTTCGAGGAGTACTTCACCTACTCGGACGGCATCGTGTTCGCATTCGACCCGGTGGCGCTGAAGCGCCAGGGCAGGACCGCGACGCCCATGGAGGTGTTCGAGTCCTTCCACTACATGTTCACCCAGATCAACGGGACCAGCCCGAGCAAGGTGTCGTCGGTGCCCTTCGCCATCGTGGCGACCAGGAACGACGTCATGGGCCCCGCGCTGACCGACGACGCCGTCAGGGACTACCTGAGGGACAACGGCCAGGGCGACTTCGTCAGGGTCGCGGAGTCGCTGTTCTCCGATGTGGCCTACTTCGCGGTGAACTCCACCGGGGACGACTGCATGTCCGCGGCCAGGCCGGTCTGGTGGATCGTCCGCAGGTGCGACAGGGAGCTGGCGGACGCCGTGCCGGTCGAGTGATCCCTTTTCAACCGGGAGGGGTCCGGCCCCTCCCACCCTCCGTTTTTATCGTCCGATCTTCAGCTGAGAAGTAGATTGTTCCAGGAGGCGGTTCCCGCTTCCGCGGGAACCGCCCCCGTAAGGGGATCAGGGTTCGTCCTCGGGGGTCTCCCTGCGGGGAGGCTCCCCGTAGACTATCACGCGGCCGGCGAACAGCTCCTCCACCGGGTGCTCCAGCATGAACTCCCTCACACCCTGGAGGATCTCCTCCTCCGTCATGTTGTCGTAGATCGCCTTCCTCTCCTCGGTGTAGTTACCGCCGGGTCTCCTGACCATCATCAGGTAGCGTTCGGCATCTATCACCCCGAGACCGTCCATGAGGCACTTGGTCCCCATCTCCAGTATCTGCTCATCGCTGTATCTCATTTCCCTCACTCCTCATGATGAACTGCACGGGAGTCACTATTTCCATCCCGTCCACCTTGTATCTCAGCATCTTGTCGTCCGTGGTGATCAGGTAGTCGCATCCGGCATAGATCGCCGATGAGATGTGGTAAGCATCCATGGTCTCGATACCATGGGATCTGACTTCGTTCATCGTCCGTGTTATCGAAGGGTCCTCGGTCCCGAAGACGAACTTGCGCGTGTTGCCGTGTATGAACTGGTAGATGCTGTCCCTCATCGCCAGATCCCTCCTTCGGTTGTTCTCCCATATGAGGAAGGATGATGACACCAGCGTCAGTTCGCCTCTCCTGATCATCCCCTGTATCTCCACTTTGCATCCCGATTCCATGCGCACCCGTTGCTGTCTATTGTCGTCGTACGGACGACCGTAACAGCAGTTGTCCAGGTACACCCTGGGTATCCCGTCCCCTGTAGCATGCTTGTTTTCGAGCATGGCATGGGGGTTGCGATGATGGTATTTGACCGGGACAGTGTGCGGTCAGCATCACACAGTCCACCATGATGATATCGATTCATCAGATATATTATGATGATTCAAGCAATGATACGTCGAGAGATCGGGAGTGTTTGGACAGATCTTACCCGGATCCTGCACCCAGATGATATGATGTAACGCTGACCGCATAACGAACCATCATATACCCGAGGGCCGAGAACGCTCCCGGTGATACCATACAGAACCAAGATGCGAGCATGCAAGGTCGGGATGAAGCCCTTAGTTTCAAGGGGATCCTGGAATCGTGCATGGAGAGCTATTGGGACCACCTCCGCAGTTTGACGTCGGTGGATGCGGTGGACGACAGGACCGCGGTGCTGGACCTCCCGTACCTGGACTGCCGCAACGACGCCATCCAGGTCATCGTGACCAGGACCGGTGACGGTGGCCTCAGGCTGTCGGACGGGGAGTAGACCATGACCGAGCTCGAGCAATCGGGATGTCCCATCGACACCGCTCGGCGCAGGGAGCTCCTTCACACGGTACTGAACGTGAACGGCGTCTCCGAATCGGAGGGGGAGCTGTACGTCGTGACGGACGCACCCGGGTTCCAGACTGCATTGGGGGGGGGGTTGGTCGCCGCCATGCTGAGGGCGTCGGAGATACGGAACATCGTCTACGCGGACTGGGTTCAGACCCGATGCGGTCACGTGGGATGGGGGGATGATCCCTGGTAACCTCCTATGAGAACAGGGTGTCGGGTCCGAAGACGGTCCCGGGGCCCTAACCCCCGGGACCTGTTTGTTCTCTGGTTTATGGTGGAGTTGTACGTTCCCTCACGTACGGAGCAGATGTTCTCTCATTTGTGTGTCTTCTACGTTCAACTCTAACTTCGTTCTTTCAGGATCGCTCTACCTTCAGCTCCTCATCATCCTGAGTGCGACGATGACCGCCATGATGACGATCAGGACCACGAGGATGATCAGGAGGATGTCGGTGAGGTCCATGCCCTCGTCCTCTGCCTCGGAGGGCTGGATGACGGTGGGGGCGTCTCCGCCACCGACCTCTGCGGGGGCCTTCTCGATTCCCTGGAGGGTGATGGCGTAGGAGGCGGTCTCGTAGTCGCCCTCGGCGGTGAAGGAGTATCCGGAGACCTCGGTGCCGTTGACCAGCATCTTGGCCTCTCCGGTGTATCCGTTGGCGAGGGTGTAGGTGACCTTGTGCTCACCGGCATCGACCATGAGGGTGCTCTTGAGGTCCACGAGGACGTTGTCCACGTAGATGTCGTTGATTCCCTCCGCCTTGACGAAGGTGACCTCGTAGACATCGTAGTTGATCTTGGCGTAGACCTCCTTGTCGTTGAGGGTGACCTTGTAGGTGTTGTCGGCCTTGCCGTCCCATCCGGTGACGGTCTTGCCCTTGTCGTCGACCCAGTCGACGAGCTCGACGTTCTCGACGGGGATCTCCTTGACGACGACCTCGGATCCGGTTCCGAATGCGTAGACGGTCATCCAGAGTGCATCCTCGACGTAGAGTGCGACGTACTTCTTGCCCTCGACCATGTCTGCGGGGAAGGCGGACCCGTCGACGACGTACATGAACTTGCTGACGGCAACGTTCTCGCTGATGGCGGCTCCGGCTCCGGTGACCTTCTTCTCGGTGATTCCGAGGTAGAGGTCGGGGACGGTGACCTTTCCTGCTCCCTTGGAGTCGGTGGCTGCGGTCGCGGTGATCGTTCCGAGGACCTCCGCCTTGGTGGAGACGGTGAGGACCGCCTCGTTCTCGACGGTGACGGTTCCGTTGACGACGAGCTTGTCGACGACGGTGGCGCCGGTGGACTTGGAGACCGTGGCGTTGCCGTCGACGGTGACGGAGTCAGCGTCGAACTTCGCGAGGACGACATCGCCGGTGACGGTGACCTTCTTGTAGGTCGCTGCGTCGAATCCGCCGGTGACGGTGAGCTTCTGGACACCGTCGGTTCCGGTTGTGGACTTGACGGTGAACCCGTCCTTGGAGGTTCCCTCTGCGGAGACGGTTCCGACCGCGTTGGAGACGGATCCGGTGAAGTCCTTTCCGTCGAAGACGACGGATGCGAGGTCGAGGGTGATGTTCCCGTTGACCTCTCCGACGACCTTGACGGTGGCTGCCGCATCGGCGGTTCCGGTGAACGCGACGTCTCCGAGCGCGAGGTCGGTGGCGAACGCGTTGACGGTCATCTCGAGGTAGTCGACGGTCGCGATCTTGGGTGCCGCGACAGAGACGGGCTCGACGTAGTATGCAATCTTACCAGATGCAGTGATACTGTAGTACGCTCCTGCGATCTTGAGTCCGTTATCAATCGCGGAGGTGGATTTGATCGTTCCCTCGAGGACGATTGCACCCGCATCTTTGGCCGCCATCGTATCAGTTTCCTTCTGGGCGGAGGTGAGAGTGAGTGTGCTGGCGTTGAGGAACAGTGTTCCCTGTACAGTCAATGTCGCATCGTTTCCAACGATGATCGCGTTCTGCTTGGTGTCGACGGTGACTCCTGCAGGGATCGTGGTGTCCTTGGAGATGGTGGTCTCGTTGCTGAGCTCGATGGTGTCTCCGGATTCGGACATCATGAGCGCATTGGTGAGGCTGGTGTATGTGACATCGGCGTCACCGATCATCTTGACCTCGCTCTGGATCGTTCCGGGGTTCTTCGTTCCCTTGACATCCTCTATGTAGAATGTTCCGTTGACGAGTATTCCCGCACCGGAGGCCACGCCGCTGGTAACTGTGATGGCTCCACCATTGTTCTTGAGCTTGGATCCGGAGACCATCTTTACTTCGGATTCCTGATCGATGACGAGGAGTCCGTCGTACTGATCGTTGTCAAGTGTGATCCCGTTTCCGATAGTAACCTCTCCCTCTACCTCGACGGTTCCGAGAACGTAGAGTTTCTGGGCACCTGCCTCCGCTGCTGCGGAAAGGGTCGTGTAATAGTGCATGTCGGGTGTGGGGGCGGTGTTGTCAACCATGTAGTAGACGGCATTGATAGTTCCGGATCCGGTAATCTTGTCATTGCCGGATACGGTTCCGGTCACGGTGATGACGGAACCCTGGTTGGCGTTGAACCCTCCATCGGTCCCTGCAAGATCGGAATCCTTCTCGAACGAAATGGTGCCGGGGACTGTCATGACTGCCATGACTTCCGTGGTTCTGACATCGAGGTTGACCCCCTCTCCGAGAACCAGGTCCCCTGTGACGGTGATCTCTCCCCCAACGGTTATGACCGTGTACGGGGACGCACCCTCCTCCTCCTCAGAAGTGGAGTTGGAAACGGTTCCAGCGAGTGTGAGTACCTTGATGTATTTGGTGGAACTGGTTATGCTCTCGTCCTTAACAAGGACAAAACCGATCTCGAGACCCGCGATAGCATCCTTCTCACCGATGTAGACCTCTACAACAGAGTCCTTGTCATTGCCCGAGACGCTGGATGACTCGTAGCCGGAATCATAGACGTAGACATGTGCATCGTCGGCCGAAACCTCTGTCATCTGGAAGACCGCATCCGTGGAAGTAGGGTTAACGGTGAGGTTGATGAAAACGGTTCCATCGACAGTCACCGTTCCTGCGTTGAGAATCCCAACCTTGCCTGCAGCTCCACCGGTGTGGACGGTACCTCTGACGTCTATGGTCGCTCCCTCGGAGTTGACCATGTTGTTGTACATGTAGAATCTGGAATCCTCGTAAACCGTGATGGTACCGTTGTTGGTCAGGGCACCGCTGTTGTTGAACGTCCAGTATGTGGCTGCATCCTCGCCATCGTATGCGAGCTCGATCGTTCCGTTGTTGACGATCGCTCCGTTCAGGTTGATCAGGGTTCCGTCGCAATCGCTTCCCTCATCAGAACCGATCGTGCTCTGGGATGTACCGATGACGCCACTGTCACCTTCGACGACGATTGCTCCGTCGTTGACGAGGAGTGCTGTGGACGAGAACATAACGAGCTGTGCCTCGTCCTCTATCGTCAGGGTTATTCCCTCGGGAATGACGAGTTTGCCCATTACTATGATCTGTGTACCCTTCACAAGGGTCGTATCCCCTGTGAGGGTTATCGTCTGGTTCTGGGTGTAGGTGGTTGTGGTCTTCCAATCACCGCTGATCGTACCCTCGGAAGCAACTGCGGAAGTGTCAACGCTACCAGTGCCTCCGAACACAGGGGGAATCCTTGCATCCTCGGCGGTGATGTAGATTGTACCATCATTGGTCTTCTCGCCATCTGCTTCGATCGCTCCACCTACGTTGACAGAGGCGTTGGAATCAATTTCAAGATCACCGCTTATGTCGACAAGTACTCCTACAGGAATCGTCACGGTCCCTTTGATGATTACATCACCATCTATCGTGACGGTGTCCATTTCTGTATTGGTGTTCTTTCCGGTTGTGAACACGACATCCTTCAGTACGAACTTGCCGCCCTCAATCGTGATTTGCCCTCCTGCCACGAGTGCTCCACCGAGGTTCAGTGATCCAGGTGTGATCGTCACTCCGTTACCAGAGGTCTTCAAATTGACAAACGTAACTGTCGCATCTTCAGTCGTCGTGGAACCATAATCGACCGTGATCTTGGTATTTATATAGTTACCACTAGCAACAATGATCTTCGCAGAGGCATCTATAATCTTCAGCCCACCCGTGGATGCTGTGATCCCAGGGTAAACCTCAATCTGTCCGCTTTCGACCTTGCCGCACTGTGAATCGTATGTAATCTCCAAGGTACCTGCAATCTCACTAGCAGCTTCACCCTCATTCCGATCACCAAGGTGAAGGCCATCGGTCACAAGTTTGGATCCCTTGTCTACCTTCAAGACACATGTCTTCACTCCCATGCAGTCATTCGTTGTATCATCATTCACCTTGCCCCCAGGGATAAGGTCTGCAGTGACTGTAGATCCGTTCTTTATCTCGATGTAACCGCCATTGTTACTGGGCGATGCCCTGATCGCCTTCTCGTATCCTCCAGCAACCACTTCCGAAGAGTCTATGATGACATTGACAGCATAGATTCCCCTGTTGGCTCCGTACACTTTGACTTCTGATCCGTTCTCGATTTTCACTGTTCCCTCATCACATCTGGTTCCAAAGGCATTCTCCTTCCCGAAATCATTCACCGCAGTGGCCTTGCTTGAATCAGCACAGCAGTAGAGTTCTGCATCTACATCGTTGAATGTGAGGTCCTTCGCTTTGATTGCTGCGAACTGTGTCTCAGAACCCTGCTCAGACATCACCACATAAAGGGATCCATTACTGAACGTAATCGACTTTCCGCCCGCATTAATCGCTGCAGGTTCGCTCGTCACTGTATTGGGTATAACGACAGAGAGTTTCTTGTCGTTGAGATCCACGACGACATTTTTGTTTATATTCAGCACAGTTGTCATACTGACATCAGATTTCAGCACAATCTTGCCAGTGGTATATGCTTCAACCGCAGCATCGATCGTTTTGTAGGGAGTTTCCAAATTACCGTCAGCTGTTGCACCGGTATACCCGGTGTCGACATACACGACATTCTCATCCGCGGCATCCGCCTCACCTACCACGAAAGCGGTGGCGGCGAACACCATGGCGAGCGCCATGATGACGGCGAGGAGTCCCCTCCTGTTCTTCATATCCATACATTTCATAGGAACAATTGGTCTGACGACTCATCCAACTCCCTCCAGAACACCCTCTATCCTCTCCAGGATCTCGGAAACACGCCTCCCGCGCCAGGTCAGGCACAGGTCCGTCCCGTTGCCACCGGTTCTGTGGTAGATGGTGATCAGCCCCGCCTCCTCCAGCCTCCCGAGGGTCCTCTCCAGGTGGTGCCCGTTGGTCACCTCCCTCCTGACCGAGGTCATCCCGCAGGCCCCGTTCTCGTACAGGTGCAGGAGTATGGCCATCGCCCTGCCGCTCTCCATGACCTCGTGATACATCATGAACAGGATGATGTCCCGTCACGGACAATACCCTTCCGTTAACGCGAGTTAACAAAATCCCCCGCGACCGCATCGCTTATATCCTCCCACCTCCAGTTAACGGCGATGATACTGACATTCTCCGCAACGGGCAACTCCTACCACGTGGCCAGGCGCATCTCCGACGCCACCGGCATCCCCATGGTGGACATGGGCGCCGCCGAGCGCTACCACCGCCACCTCTACGACGCCAAGGGGGAGGACGTGCACCTGGTGTTCCCCGTGTACTACCACGGCCTCCCCGCGGTGGTCTCCCGTTTCGCGGAGAGGCTGGAGGTCCGCAACCCGGGGAGGGTCGTGTGCACCGTGACCTGCGCCGGGGAGTCCGGTGCCGCATGCGAGATGCTGCAGGAGCGCCTCGGCGACAGGCTGACCGTAGATGCGATGTACGACGTCAGGATGCCGGACAGCTCGATAACCTACTCGGACGTGTTCCCGGAGCCGGACGTGGAGGGGATTCTGTCGGATGCTGAGGCGAGGGTCGACGAGATTATTGGTTCCATCCTCGCCGGGGAGTCCGGCGACCACAGGACGATGGCGTCCACGGACCACGTGGACGAGGTCCATCCTCTTTACAAGGAAGCGAGGTCCACAGAGCCCTTCGCCATTAACGACAGGTGCGTGGAGTGCAGGATCTGCGAGGACGTGTGCCCCGAGGGCGTCATCAGGATCTACCACAGGAAGCCCGTGTGGGACGAGCCGGAGTGCTCCCACTGCATGTGCTGCGCCAACCTCTGCCCGAAGGCGGCGATAGAGTACGGCGACGGCACCGCCGGCAAGGGGAGGTACCACCATCCCGACTACCACGTCAGGGTGCTCGGGATGCCGCTGAGGTGGTGACCGGGGGCGGGTCCGCGGGGCCCCGCCCCGCGGCACACCTCCCGTCACCACGACGATGGTGTTGCACGAAACTCAACCTTATACATATCCCAGACCCATCCTGAAAACGCTTAAAATCAACATCGTTGATTCTCCAACATGGCTGCCACCGGCGATCCCACCGACGACTCCCAGGAAAGACGCGAGAACGTGCCCGGAGGTCCGGGCAACCCCGACGGCAGGGGCTTCGAGACCCTGATGCTGCACGTGGGCCAGGAGGAGGCGGACCCCGCATCCGACGCGAGGGCCACCCCGATCTACCTAACCACGTCGTACGTCTTCAGGGACTGCGACGACGCCGCGGACAGGTTCGCGCTGAGGAGCCCGGGCAACATATACAGCAGGCTGACCAACTCCACCACCGACGTTTTCGAGAGGCGCGCGGCCGCCCTGGAGGGCGGGACCGCGGCACTTGCGGTGGCGTCCGGCGCGGCCGCCATAGCGTACACCATCGAGAACCTGGCGTTCGCCGGTTCCAACATCGTGTCGTCCACCACCATCTACGGCGGGACGCACAACTACTTCGCCCACACCCTGAAGTCCAGGGGTGTGGACTGCACATTCGTGGACCCCACCGGCCCCGGCGCCCTCGGCAGGTTCGCCGACGCCATCGACGACGGCACCAGGTGCGTGTTCATCGAGACCATCGGCAACCCCAACGCCAACCTGATCGACATCGACGCCCTGGCGGAGGTGTGCCACTCCCGCGGGGTCCCGCTTGTGGTGGACAACACCTTCGCGACACCCTACCTGTTCAGACCCCTGGAGCACGGGGCGGACATCGTAGTGGAGTCCGCCACCAAGTTCATCGGCGGACACGGGCTCGCCCTGGGTGGATTGATCGTGGAGAACGGGGTGTTCGACTGGAGGGGTTCCGGCAGGTTCCCCCAGCTCACCGAACCCGACCCCAGCTACCACGGCGTGTCGTTCACCGAGGTGGCGCCCTCGGCGCCCTTCTGCACCAGGATCAGGGCAATCATCCTGAGGGACACCGGTGCGTGCCTGTCGCCTGTCCACTCGTTCATGTTCATACAGGGTCTGGAGACCCTCTCACGATATCAATTTTTTCGTTTTTCAATTCCCCGACAATTGTTTGGAT
>JAFTYV010000014.1 GCA_017461225.1 Candidatus Methanomethylophilaceae archaeon | reverse complement strand
TATGAATCCCTGGGCGTCACCCCATCCGTACTTCTCGACCTCCGCCATGGACGGTATGGTGCCGGCACCATCTTTCCTGCCCACATTGTTCGGTTCGAAAGCGTACCCGAGATTGTCCAGTGTATAGCCCAGTGCAGAGACAGGGGATTTAGTTCCCTTCCATCCCTCCTCGTCGTATGCGTCAGATCCTCCGTCCCTCTCTCCTCTGGTGTATGTGGAAGCCATAACTGTCGCGTTATTTGTATTTACAGCCATTTCATCACCAACAAAAGCAGATGACACAACCATGTCCAAATCGCAAATGGATGCATCATAATGTTCTGATGACGATTCTTCCCTCCACAACGGACGAATCGTATTCAATCCATCCGATTCCAAGATTATTTCATCAAGACGCTGCGTATCTCTCTCCCATCTTATGTGCAGTTCCACATCCCCGTACACGTCCTCTATGTGCTCGGGTGCCGATGACAAGTGGGTCAACACGGTCGTGACGAATCCCCTGTCGTAACCTGTCATTTCTGCGATGGTGCCGCCCAGGCGCTCGGGTTCCATATGTGGGTCGAGGATCCTCCCCAGAAGTCCGGGGATCGAAGCGGCAACGCCCAGGAAGACCATCTCCCTCCTGCTCACTCCTGCATCCATCATGTAGGACATCATGTTCCGGTGTGAGTTGAATACGGTGTCCCACCCGAACCTCCGGTGGAGGATTGCGAACCGGTCGGCATCCGTCATGGAACGGAAATCCAACGTCAGTTCCCGGCGCTCGGACCTCCTCTCCGATAAGGGGATACGCAATAACCGGTGTCTGAGCACGTTCATAGAGGATATGCTGTTATGACAGCATCTGATGCCCTTCGTCCCCACCAGGGGGCCCAGGGGCCCCAGATCCGCCTTGGGCCCCACTCCGATACCCACCCTGTCGGAATGCCGGAACCAATCGATAGACATAACGGAATCCAGATCCAGGGACTTTGATTTGGAACGTGACATTATCACAAGATGGGTCGGGAGGAGGTGTTCGGCACCGTCTTCGACATCCCCCAACCTGCAGACCATCTCACCCACGGCATCGGACAGGTCCGCTCCCCCTCCGTAAACCGGCCGGGTCCATGAGGCCTCGGAATACGGGACGGGGCCATCGTTCTGCCATGTGCATCCGTTTCCGAAGGTCAATATGGCCACATAGGCTGAATCCGTCTCGGAACCTATCCTGCGCATCGAGGCGGTCAGTTCCGACATGACCTCATCCAGCATCTTGGAATGGGCCCTCATGTTTTCAGAGGTCTCGACCAGTATGACTGCATAGGTGTGGGGAGTGGTACCCATCCGGTCACCATCCTTCATCCAAGACGAGATCGGAGGGGTCTACTGCCGCTCTGATGGCCCTGATGAGATCCTCACGCTTGGACCCATCACAACCATCATCGGACAGGGACGAACTCCTGCTGCCTATCTCCGAGCTCCGTATCGTGATCAGTCTGAGCAACCTGGACAGGGAACCCATGTTGTTGGTCTTTATCACCGTCTCGGGATCCCCGGTGAATATCGACAGCTTCTCGACCTTGGCCTTTGCACCTATCGCGAATGCGACCCTGATCGAATGCCTGAACCACCTGTTGCGGTTCAGGGTGTACATGGCCTCCTCGAACCGGTCGGTGGGGGCCCCGTCGGACAGGAGTATAACCACCGGCGCGAATGACAGGGAGGGTGCGCCGAGGAAACCGTTGCGGGACATCTTGGCATCCAGTTCCAGACATGCAGCTCCGAGGGAGGTCCATCCTCCCGGTTCGAGGTCGGCCCAGGAGAACGATTCCACGGGAACGGGTGACGGGTGCATCCAATGGCATCCGTCACTGAAACTCATCACCGCCAGATCCACCCGGACGTTGCAACCTCCGATGTCGCGCAGTTCGGGCACTATCTGACGCATCACCCGGTTCACCGTGCGGATCTTGTTCCCACGCATGCTGCGCGACACGTCGACCACAACGAACACCGTGAGTCCCCTGCTTGCGATCGGTTCGTTGTCCAAGACGTCTGCACACGGCAAGGCATCAGCCCCTCCGGTTCTTGGTTTTCTTTTTTCTGGCGATCTGGCGTCTCTTCTTCCTCTTGGCATGGGCCCGTCTACTTATCTTGAACCACCTGCAACGATCGCACGAGATGGACCTCCCACCTGCTGGAAGATCACGAACCGCCATGGACAGCGAGACATCATCCTCCATGTTGCTCCTGGAGCGGATTGCGAGGTTCTCCCCCAGCGATTGACGCCCCTCATCGGAACGTATGGCCTCCATGGCCGCCTCACAGTACCTGCAGAGGGATTCGTATGAGTTGAACGATGTGGACAGACCGTCCGTGCAGACGATGATGGAGCCCACCTTCAAGGGATCGGCATCGTAGTGCCTGAACGTCGGCGATCCAGCATGGATAACACCGGATTGGAACATCGTGAAGTGACGGAACCTGCCGGACGCATCCGACCCGCAGATGGATGTGGTGTTGTTCAGGAAGCAGTCATCATCCACGGGCATCACCCCCCAGCACCCATCGGGTTCCGTCATCACCATGAACTCGCCGTCACCGATCTGGAATCCGAACACGATGTCATCCGACAACACGCCGGCCAGAAGGGTCGCACCGTACCTCTTGATGGTGTCTCCCTCGGTGATGTTGTTCCCCGTTATGTGCTCCAGTTCCGATTCCGTCAACCGTTCCGAGGAGTCGTAGGCCTCGACCATGGCCACCCATTCGGTGATGACCGCGTTGGTGAGACGGAACATGGTCTCCTCCGGTGATGATGTGATTGCGGCCCTGAATCCATGGTCGGACATGCAACGGTCAACCACAACCCTTGTGGCCTCGACCGCCAGACGGGAACCCACATCGCTTCTGAAATGCCGGTTCCCCCCGTGACCGTCCGAGACCACAACCAATGTGTAATCCCGACCTTGGAACGATCCCGAGCTGTCCTGACACGGGGTACCCTTGGATTCGTGACTCGCCCCCCTCAGGGATGTGCTGTATGCGATGGTTATCCGTTCACCACCCGTCATCGAAATCTATGTCCTCGGGCCTGACCGCATTCTGGATCACCTGTACGAGCTCCGCCTCCTTCGCGGCATCCGCCTGTTCCGGGGTGAGGGGTCCGTCGGATTCCATTGTCGAGCTCCTGCTACCGATCTGGGAACTGGTTATCGTCAGCATCCTGATCAGTCTCGCCAAGGCAGGACCGTTGTTGGCCTCCACGACGGTCTCTACATTACCTGTGAACTCGGCCAGCACCTCACGATTGGCATCCGAACCTATGGCCACTGCGATCTTCAATGCATGTTTGAACCATTTGTTACCCTTTATCTTCGCAAGGTTTGCCTCGTATCCATCATTGGGACAACCATCCGACATCAGGAACAGGACCGGCGCAAACGACAGGGATGCCGTACCCATGTATCCGTTACGGGACAGTTTCGAGTTGAGTTCTCCCATCGCCCTTCCGAAATCGGTCCATCCGGCGGTCTTCAGCTCGGTCCATTTGATCTCCTCTATCGGACGGGGGGCGTCGTACATCCAACAGACATCGGTATCGAACGTCATGACCGCTACACTGATATCCGAGTCGGAACCTCCGATACCCCTTATCTCCGGGAGCACCTCCTCCATCACGGCGTTCACCGTACCGATCTTATCTCCAGACATGCTACCTGATGTGTCTATGATGTAGACTATGACGAGTTTCTTCCTTGCGATCGGTTCGTTGTTCAGAAGGTCCATTGCGTCATCCGTCATGCCGTCATCTCCTTATGATCCCCTCGGGGATGCTGTTGAAGTTGTTTTCCGTCGTTCCGAACCTTATGGTGATTCCATCCGCGATCGGTACACCGCCGCCGATCGGCACCGTCTTGGTCGTACCATCGCTCAGAACCGCCGTCCATGGCCTGTCCGACGTGTTTTTAATGCCCAGTAATCCGGAGACCTTCTTGTTCTCGACCACACGGCCGACAACCGTCTCGAAATCCTCGCTGTGGGGGAACACATCGCAGTGGTGGATCTCCTTGCCCTCCGCCAACACCATGGGGCAACCACCGATCACCATGACCATGTGCTCCCTCCCGCATCCGGGACAGCGATAGTTTCCCGAACCAGTGTCCATGACCGACATGAAGGACTGTCTCCCGCACCCGCAGGCCACTACGTCGCACCTGAGTCTGGACAACATCTTGAACCACGTGTTGGGTATCGGCCTGGAGGATGGGTCGTGCAGACCGTCCGTGAACGCACGTGTGAAGACCTCGCGTACGTATCCGGGATAGAGCCCCCAGTTCTTGATCACGTTGGAATGGACGCCCTTCACAGGTCTGTTCGACGTGTTGGTGGGATCGAAGACGAACACGGGATCCGTACCGTAGTGCTTGAGCTCATTGGAACCGGTGAGGACCACACAGCTGCAGACGGCACTGCCCTCCAGTGGATCCCCACGCATCAGAAGTTTGAACAGAACGACCGCGAGGGAGTGCTTATCCGTGTCACGACAGGGTTTCGAATGACCGGTCACAACTTCGGGGGCCATGTATCCGGGTTTCCCCCTGATTCCGAAGTTGCTCCCCTGTGGGGCGACGTTGTCACAATCGCAGATCAACACATCACCCGTATCCGTATCGATGTAGAAACCGCCGTCGTTGAGGTCCTGGTAGCTGACACCGGACAGCTGTAGCGCCCTGAACGAGCTCACCATCCTCAATGCTGAGAGCACCATGACATCCAATCTCGTGAACCCTACCCTGTCCCTGACCGCGGTACCGTCCGAAACGGTGCGGACGCGATATGTCCTGAGTATATCGCTGAAGGAAGAGTAGTTGGATGGAATCAGATCCATCAGGTAACCGAAACCCCCGTCCATCTCCTCGGTCAGGTGTTTAGGCCAGAGGAACCCATCCTTGGGGGGCCCGCGAACTATGTTCTCCTGTATGTTCCCCGAGAACTCCGTACGGTTCTCCCTGATGCTCGGTGACGTGTACCATTTCAGGGCATACTCGTCACCAAGGTACTCGACCCTGTAGACCTCCCCCTGCCCACCGCTCCCAAGTGGCTTCTCCCCGATGACGATGGCATCCCCTCCATCACGGATGGGGATCCTGTCACCCTTCTTGAATTTGAACACCGTATGTAATTGGTCTATATCCTATATACCTGCTTCCTCATACCATCAACCATAGAGTAAGAGGTGTTCGAATCGGCAACCTCCCCATTACTTACAGTACAAACAGTACATATTGCTGTCATTATCGTGCACGCACTACGTTAATATGTTAGAAATGACGTAAAAGTTGGAAACAAAAGACATAATAGAGTCCCTATTGGCCTAGAATCTTGATAATCATCTCAGGCCATCGGACAATACGAAAATAATCTCCAATGTGAACTCATGAGGATGCATATCAACATCTTCTATAATCTGCCCTGCATACGGATGTGACGGCTGCGTCTACCACGAGGTGTACCCTTCATAGACCACATCTTTAGGGTGAAGGTTCCCAGCAATTATTTCTGCCTTACCAGTTCTCTCCAACCTTCAGATGATGGCCTATAACAGCCAAATCCTACCTATGATGACACGGTCGCCTTAGATAGTCAACTCAATCTCCCTGCCCCATATGCCAATGATATTTATCACGACGCCGTTCACCACCGCATGGACGAGGTTCATGTCGTAGAGGTGGCGACCACCGGGACATCCGGGTTCCCCAGGGACAGGGTGTACCAGGTCGCCGTGTGCAGGATGTTCGCGGACGGGTCCGATTTCGACACCGTCTTCCACGGTTCGGTCTGCCTCGACCCCCGGGACCTCGGGAAAGAGGCCCTGGACCGCATGTCCTCCGTGTACGGGACGAACCCGGAGGAGCTGTACATGGGCGACCCAGAGGCCGATGTCGTACGCGGGTTCCAGGGTTCCGTCTTCGGGAGGGAGTGCACGTCGTTCGACGTGAACACCACCTTCGGGAAGTACCTGTGCTACGAGCCGTGGGACACCACGCGTGAGGTGACTCTCCTGCCGCCGGTGTCGTGCAGGCTGCCCAGGGACGCGAGGACGCCCGTGGGGGACGTCCATCCGATAAGACATGCGTACTCCGTGGTCTGTCCCGGCGACCCCGCGGAGGTGGGGGACCGCAACGGTGCGCTGGAGCTCGCCCAGATGTCCGTGTCGGTCCTGATGGTCCTCAGGCGCAACGGGATGTTCTGAGGGTTCAGCGCCTGATGTCGACACGTGAGAAGACGACGTCGATCAGTATGTCGACGGCCGCGCCGATGTACATGAGCGCGTAGAGGAGCATCAGGGGGAATGCGGAGACCTTCGCGAGGAACGACAGGACGCCGGGCGTGATGTTCAGCAGGAGCATCATGGTGAGCGCGAATATCGCCAGACCGGAGAGCAGCATGAGGTAGCCCTTGGACGACCTGTGGTCCCTGTAGATCTGGCCTATGCCCAGGAATCCGAAGAACCCCGGGATCAGGTCGAGGAGAAGCGCGAGCCTCCTGTCGTAGCCCTGCCTACGCGCACCGGTGTCCCGGGATCCGGTGCCGCCGCTTCCGTCACGGGTCCTCCCGGTGTCCACGACGGGTTCCGCCGGGATCCTCCTGTAGCACTTGGGGCATGTGACGGAGGTGGACGGTACCAGCTCGCCGCAGTGGGGGCAGTACCTGTCGGCCACCTCAGTCCCTCCTGAGGACGAACGAGGTGCACACGGCGGAGGCGATGAGCTTGCCCTCCTCCGACGTCACGCGGACGTCGTAGACCTCCAGGGACCTGGACCTGTTGATCGGCACCGCGGTGGCGGTGATCCTCCCCTGGGCGGGCCTGTAGTAGGAGACGTCCGTGTTCTGACCAGTGGCGTCGTGGGCCATGTTGGTCATTATCGCGAACGTGTGGTCGATGAGGCCGTATATCGCGGCACCGTGTCCGCGGCCCATGCTGTTCATGTGCTCCGGCTTCAGATCCAGGGAGCACACGACGCTGTCGGCCGATACGCTCTCTATCTCTATTCCCAGCCATCTTGCGAATGGTGCCCCGTACATGTCCATGACGCGGTCGGCGTACTGCACCGTGTCGGGGGACATCCTGGATCTGAGTCCGTCTGCGTCCATGGGCGGGTGGAACCCGTCCGCGCTATTATTCGTTTCCACGCATGCCACGTGGGGCCAGAAGGATGGGGGTGCGGGCGCACCCCCGTGGAACGTGTTTCAGGGGAGCTCGATGGATCCGGCGACCCTGAGCTTGCCTCCCTCGAGGTACATCATGATCGCCTTGTCACCGGGCTTGTGGATGATGTCCGACTCCATCTCGAAGGAGATGGTCGCGGACCTGAAGTCGTCGCCGTTGTCCACCGCGGTGATGCGGCAGGGGACCATCTGCATCCAGTGGCCCACGTGGAGCACCATGCCCTCCTTGAGGGGGGACGCCCAGAACCTGACGAGGGACACCTTCCCCGTGACGGCACGGGTCATCTTCACGGACTTGTCGGTGGTGATGACGTACCCCCTGTCGAGCTCGTCGGACTCTATGCCCCTGAGGGCGAGTCCCACGTGGTCCCCCTTGACGCCGTCGTCGGCGTCCAGGTCGTGCTTCTGGATGGACTTGAGGACCACCTCCCTCCCGAGGGGGAACACGGTCATCTTGTCGTGCTTCCTGAAGTGCCCGTCGATGACGGAACCGAGCACGACGGTGCCCACACCCTTGACGTTGAAGTGGCTGTCCACGGGACAGGAGCCGCAGGTGCCGTCACCGGCCGTCCTGCCCTCCGCCTTGGCCATCGCGATGAGCTCCTCGCGGAGCTTGATGGGGTCGTCCTCCCTGTACTCGTACCCCTCGAGGGACGTGCCGGCGAGGATGGGTGCGAGCTGCTCAGGCTGGATGTAGTTCCTGAGGATGATGAATCCCCTGTCGATGCCGAGGGAGTCCACCATGACGATGGTCTCGCCCAGGAAGGAGTCGATCCTGTCGACCACCAGGATCACGAACTCGGACATGCCCACGGAGTAGAACAGCGAGGACAGCTTGTCGGGGTACTTCGAGGGCTCGATGAGGGTGAAGGAGTCGGTGCCGGCCTTGTGGTCGTAGAACGTCATGTCGGTGACGGTTCCCTTCTTCCCGATCTTGCCCGCGTAGTCGGTGGCTCCGACGACTGCGATGTTGAGGTTGCCCATCAGATCTCCTCTTCGGTCACCAGCCTGATGCCGGCGGCGTCCAGGGCCTCGACGGCCCTCGCGGGGTCGTCGACCCTGATGAAGAACGTAGAGATGCTCCTGCCGGTGTAGGCGTATCCGTACTCGATGTTGATGCCGGCCTCCCCGAACACGTTGGCGGCGGCGAACAGGGAACCGGGGGTGTCCTGGATGACGACGCCGATGACATCGGTCTTCCTGACGATGATGCCCCTGTTCCTGAGGCAGTCGTAGGCGGCCTCGGGGTCGTCCACGATGGCCCTGAGGATGCCGAACTCCGTGGACTCGGCGAGGTTGAACGCCTTCATGTTGACACCGCACTCCCTGAGAGTGGAGGCGATGGACGCGAGGCGTCCGGGCTCGTTGTTGACGAAAATCGAAAGCTGAGTGATTATGTTTCCAACCATCATATCATCCTCGTGTCTATGACCCTCTTGGCCTTGCCCTCGAACCTGGGGAGCTCCCCGGGTGCCTTGAGCTCGACCGTGACGGCGATGTTAAGGTATTTCTTCAGATCGGACTCGATGCGGGCCCTGAGCCTGACCATGTCCTCGACCTTGTCGCTGAACGCCTCGGGTTTGATCTCGACCTGGATGACCATGTTGTCGAGGGCGCCCTCCCTGGAGACGTGGATCATGTACTGGTCGCCGACCTCCGGGATCTGGAGGAGGGTGTACTCGATCTGCGAGGGGAAGACGTTGATTCCGCGGATGATCAGCATGTCGTCGGTCCTTCCGGTGATCCTGCTGATCCTGGGGGAGGTCCTGCCGCACTCGCAGTCGTCGTCCATGAGCGTGGTGAGGTCCCTGATCCTGTACCTGATCATGGGCATGGCCTCCTTCTTGAGCATGGTGACGACCATCTCGCCCTTCTGGCCGGGTCCGAGGGACTCTCCGGTCTCGGGGTCGATGATCTCGACGTACATGATGTCGCCAGCGATGTGGATACCCTTGCGCTCCTCGCACTCGGTGAACATGGGTCCGGCCTGCTCGGAGGTGCCGTAGATGTCGTAGGCCTTGACGCCCATGGAGGACTCGATGTGCTGCCTCATGGACTCGGACCAGGGCTCGGCTCCGAGGATGGCCTTCCTGAGCTTGGTGTCCCTCTGGATGTCGACGCCCATCTTCCTGGCGGTGTCGCCGAGGTGGATCAGGTAGGAGGGTGTGCACGCGATGGCCGTGACGCCCAGGTCCTGGATGAGCTCGATCTGCCTCTCGGTTCCGCCGACACCGGTGGGGAGGACGGTCGCACCGACCTTCTCGGCACCGTAGTGGAGTCCGAGTCCGCCGGTGAACAGCCCGTATCCGTAGGAGACCTGGAGGGTGTCCTCGGGACCGATGCCGATGGACGTCAGGGACCTGGCGAGGGCCTCTGTCCAGTAGTCCAGGTCGTTGCGGGTGTACCCGACGAGGGTGGGCTTCCCGGTGGTACCGGAGGACACGTGGTACCTCACGATCTCCTTGTTGGGGACGGTGAACATGTTCGTGGGGTAGTTGTCGCGGAGGTCCTGCTTGTACATGAAGGGCAGCTTGCTGATGTCCTCGAGGCAGGTGATGTCGTCGGGGTGGACGTTCTGGGCCCTCATCCTGTCGTGGTAGAACTGGTTGAACGAGTAGAGGTTGTTCACCAGCTGTTTCAGTTGACGGTACTGGAGGGCCTTCAGGTCCTCCTTGGGCATGCATTCTATCTTGGGATTCCAGAACATTGTGATTCCTTCGTTTTTTCCGTGTTGCTCCTCAAAGCGCGGTACTCTTATTTATCTGATATCTGGGGCGGCACCCGGGGCACGGCGAGATGGTTTTAATATTCAAACCATTTCACGACGGCCCATGAAAGGACAAGAGGAGGGGGGCGCGGGCATCCTCCTGTACGTTGTGATAGCATTGGCGATGTTCCTGGACGGACTGGACGGGACGATAGTGAACGTGGCGCTCCCGACGATCGCATCGGACCTGGGCATCGGCACGAGCACGGCCTCGTGGATCGTGACGGTGTACTTCCTGGTGATGGCCGGTCTGATCCTGGTCATGGGGAAGGTGTGCGACAGCGGTGCGGTGAAGATGGTCCTGGTCTACGGGTTCGCCGTGTTCTCGATCGGGTCGCTGGCCTGCGGGCTGTCGGACGACGTCGCGGCGCTGCTCGCCTTCAGGGCGGTGCAGGGCGTCGGTGCGGCGATGCTCGCCGCGTCCGGCATGCTCATCTGCGTGACCTTCGTCCCTCCGCACAAGGTGACCCTCGCGCTGACGGTGGGGCTCATGGGTTCATCGGTCGGTGCGGCCATAGGCCCGGCCCTGGGCGGGATCCTGACGCAGTCGATGTCCTGGCACTGGGTGTTCTTCATCAACGTCCCCGTGGGGATCGTCGCGGCGCTGCTCGCCGGACGGGTGGTCCCCTCCGACAGGGGCTTCGACCGCTCCGGGTTCGACACCGTCGGTGCGGCGATGCTGTTCGTGTCCCTGATGTGCGGACTGTACGCCCTGGAGTCGTTCCCGTCCCACGGGGTCACCGTTCCGAGCATCGTGGCGCTGCTCGTGTTCGCCGTGGTGTTCCCGCTGTTCGTCCGCCACGAGTCGGCGAACCCGAACCCCGTCATCAAGGTGGGGCTGTTCCGCAGGATGGGGCTGGTCCAGGTCGTGGTGGCGTTCACGCTGATGAACGCCCTGTACATGGGGGCGCTGTACCTCCTCCCGTTCCTGATGAGGATCGAGATGGGGTTCGACACCGTCACCAGCAGCCTCCACATACTGATCCCGGCCATCGCGACGCTGTGCCTCTGCCTGTTCGTGGCGAGGATGGCCGAGACCAGGGGCAACAGGGTGTTCGCCGTGGCGGGATGCGTCGTCATGACCGTGTTCATGGTGGCCGCCTGCCTCCTCGACGGAGAGCGCCACGTCCTGCTGGTCGCAGCCCTCGTCCTGCTCGGCCTCACATGGGGTGTCGCGGGAGGACCGATAGGGAGCAGGATAATCGACAACGTCCCGCCGGAGGACAGGGGGGCCGGATCGTCGCTGCTGTCGTTCTTCATCTACTTCGGATGCGCGATGGGCACCGCACTCTTCTCGGGACTGTTCAGCATCGGGTCCGGTTCCGCCGGGACGTCCATAGACGCCCTGTCACCGGACGTGTTCATGTCCGGGTTCCAGTTCTCCATGCTGGTGGGTGTCGTGCTCGCCATCTTGGCCGTCGTCCTGTCCGTCCGCGTGAGGGAGACGGATGCCTGACCTCCTGCGCCCCCTCATGGACGTCTACCGTCAGACGTCCCTGCTGGAACTCAGGCACCTGTCGGACCTGGGGCGCACCACCTTCACCGACATGCTGTACCTGTACCTGATCCACGACGACCCGTCGGCCACGGTCTCGTCCCTGTCGGAGGAGACCGGGGTGTCCAAGGGGTCCGTCACCACCAGGGTCAACCGCCTCGTGGACGGGGGCATGGTCACCAGGACCCGGGACGGTTCCGACGGGAGGGTGCACAGGCTGTCCCTGTCCGGTCCCGCATCCGAACTCCTGTCATCGGAGCAGGGCATACTGTCCGATGCGGTGTCCGAGGTGTCGGGACGCTACACGCCGGAGGAGCTGGAACTTCTCCACCGGATGCTCGAGGACCTCGCCGGGACCATCTCCGGATCCGTGGGGAGCGGACGCGGGTCGCGTTGAACCCGACTGCCCGTTTTTTATCCGTTGCCGACCATGGGAATGGCATGATCACCGTCGCCAAGGACATGGAGACGTTCCTGGACCTCACCAAGGAGCGTGCCGAGCAGGTGGACTCGGAGATCGCCGACCGCGAGAACGACTTCAGGTCCATGTGCTTCTGGAACATCCACAACCGCGCCCTGATGACGCAGGAGATCGTCTCCTTCTACACCAGGACGTGGGAGATGATGGACGTCCCCCTCAACCTCGAACCGGAGATCAACGAGAGGATAGTCACGGTGACGAGGGACATGTTCGTCGACACCATATCCTCCATAGAGAAGGCGGCCAAGGACTGCACGAACGCGTACAGGACATCCAGACTGAAGGAGACCTCGATGCGCGGGAGGAACTACCTGTACCTGCGCAACATCATGGCGGCGTCTTACGAGCTCGGGTACATCGACGAGGATGCGTTCAACGAGTGGGAGGACATCCTGATCATGAGGAACCTGGTCACGCACAACAACTCCGTGGCGGACAGGTCCAGGGTGTTCGAGACGGGGGGCCTCAGGATATCGATGCGCCCCAACAGGATGATGAAGGGTCCGTCCAACACCTTCGTCGTGCTGTCCTCCAGGGCGACGGATCTCTTCTACGGATGGTTGGACACCGTGGACGGGGTGTTCGGATGAGGCAGGACGAGCTGTGGGACG
Source organism: Candidatus Methanomethylophilaceae archaeon (assembly GCA_017461225.1). Classification (GTDB taxonomy): domain Archaea; phylum Thermoplasmatota; class Thermoplasmata; order Methanomassiliicoccales; family Methanomethylophilaceae; genus Methanoprimaticola. The sequence continues at coordinate 4,310 of JAFTYV010000014.1, read as the reverse complement.
GCTTCTACTCGACCAGGCCGCGCGCCTGGAGGGGGAACGCCAGGGTGCCCGACCCCGGGGTGCGCGGGGAGGCCCTCGACCTCGGGTGCGGCAACGGGAAGACCACGTCCACGCTGGTCGACATGGGTTTCTCGGTCACCGGGGTGGACTTCTCATCCGTAGCCGTGGCGTCCTGCTCGGAACGCTTCGGGGACACCGCCCGCTTCGCCACCGCATCCGCCACCGACCTGCCGTTCGGCGACGGGACCTTCTCCTACGTGACCTGCGTCCACATCCTGGAGCACCTGTCCGACGACGAGCTGGGGGCCGCCGTGGGGGAGATCCGCAGGGTGCTGGTCCCGGGAGGGTACGTGTTCACGAGGACCTTCACCGACTCCGACCTCAGGTCGGACAGCCGTTCCAGGGGGGACATAAGGTACGTCTACCGCACCGTCGAGGGGATGGTCCGCGCGTTCGCCGGTTTCGAGACCGTGTCCGCGGAGCTCGTGGAGGAGACCACCCGCTTCGGCGCCGTGAGATCGAGGGTCGAGTGCCTGTTCAGGCTCCCGGTCGCAACACTATAATAACAGCGGTGCACATCGACGGCGCATGAAATGCCCGAAATGCGGTTTCGACAATCCGGAGGGCACCCTCTTCTGCGAGGAGTGCGACTGGAGGGTCGACCAGATCTACAGACCGGAGAAGAAGCGCAACCCGCTCGCCTTCGCCGGGATCGCATGCGCGCTCGGAGCCGTGTCCGCCGTCCTGGGATTCGCCGGCGTGGCCATCGGTGCCGTGGCGGCCGGTGCGGTCGGCATGGTGCTCAGCGGATACGCGGTCAACCTCCCACGCTACATCGAGGGGTCCAACAAGGGCCTCTGCACCGCACTCTCCGGTGCCGGTATCGCCCTCAGCGTCATCGGGTTCCTCTACGGTCTCGTCGGAGTGATCTGATGGCCGTATACCGCGGCAAGTACATCCTCCAGGGCCTCGGGACCATAACCCCCCAGATGGAGCACAACCTCGACGTCGCGTACGAGATCTGCATGTCCTACAAGGACGGGTTCCCCTGCGAGATGTGCGGGAGATGCTGCCACCAGCCCAACATCATGGTCCGTGCCGAGGAGGTCGACAGGATATCCGCGGCCGCCGGGATCCCGCTGTACAACTTCATCACCGAGTGCCTCGTCCCCCAGCCCGACGGCATGTTCCTCATGAGGAGGACGAAGCCGTGCATGTTCCTGGGCGAGGACAACAGGTGCACGATCTGGAAGGACCGTCCGGAGATCTGCGACGAGTTCCCCTACGCGGTGTCCATGTTCATGAGCAGGGTGTACCTCGCGCTCACGAACCCCGATGCCGACATCCTCGAGCTGATCGACTACATGGACGACGGATGGCCCTGCACGGGCGTCATCAAGTCCACGATCAGGGACAGGATAGAGGAGCGCAGGGGCGACATCGCCCCCGCATGAGAAACCCCTTCTTCCCAATCATACCGGGGCGCCCGCCCCGGATCAGTTCTCCATCAGATGCGCCATGAACTCCTGCACGAAGTCCATGACGTCCACGACGTGTCCCGCACCCGGGACCTCCACGTACCCGCTGCCCGCGATGCGGGAGTGCAGGTCCCTGCCCAGGTCCACGTCGACCATCATGTCGCGGTCCCCGTGGACGACCAGCGTCGGGGCGGTGATGGACCCGACCAGGTCCGTGGTGTCGTAACCGTCTATCGCGGTGAGCTGGTGGCCGACCCTCTCGGGCTGATCTATGCACAGGAGGTTCCTGACCCCGGTGCCCTTCTCCTCGATCCTCCTGAACCTGGACTCGGTCAGGATCAACGAGTTGACGGCGACCATGAGCGCCTCCATGGGCGCCTTCCCTTCGACGACCATCGACGAGATGGAACCTATCAGGTACGCGGAGCGCGCGGGACGCCTGGTGTACGTCGACACGAGTGTGAGGGACCTGACCCTCCCCGGGTACCTGATGGCGATGGACTGGGCGATGTGCCCTCCCATGGACCATCCGAACACGTGCGCCCTGTCCACACCGAGGTGGTCGAGGAGCGCGACGACGTCGTCGGCCATGTCCTCTATGGAGAACTGACCCGTGTACTCGGTCTCGCCGGAACCGCGGTTGTCCGGGCATATGACCCTGAAACCCGGGAGGCTCCCCGCGAACCTGGAGAAGTAGGCACGGTCCGTGCAGAAACCGCCGATGAATACCAGCGGGATCCCGGACCCCTCGTCGTCGTAAGCGAGCCTGATGCCGTTGACATCCGCGAACATGGGGCTCCCCAGGTGCTCGTCCCGTTAATACATGTCGGCGGTCATCCGACGGAGCGCATGAACGAGACCAGCCTGTCCGAGTAAGCCTCGGCGGGGATGCTGTGGCCGGCACCGGGGACGGACACCATCGTGCATCCGGGGATCAGGGACGCGACCAGCTCCCCCTGCCCGTGGCCGCTCATGAGGTCCTCCGTGCCCTGCACCACCATGGACGGGACGGACACCTCCCCCAGGCGGTCGGAGATGTCGAACGACCCCGCCGCGAGCAGCTGGTCGATCAGGCGGGACGGGTCCTCCGGCCTGCGGGGCAACGGCGGCTCCATCCCGGCGGACTCCATGGAGCGGAACATGCCCTCGGACACGCACATGGTGTTGATGACGACGGACACGGCATCCATGGGGACCCTCCCCTCCGCCGCCATCGGGATGAGGTTGCGTAGCAGGTACGACGTGCGGGCAAGCGGGACGGCGTGGGTGGACACCATCGTGAGCGACCTCACCCTGTCCGGGTGGGCGATGGCCATGCACTGCGCCACATGGGACCCCATGGACCATCCGACCACGTGCGCCCGATTCGCACCCAGGTGGTCGAGCAGTCCGACCATGTCCTCCGCCAGGTCCCACATCGAGAACGGTCCCCCGTACACCGTCTCCCCTGAGCCCCTGATGTCCACGGACACCGTCCTGAAGCCCTCCAGGAGACGGGTCATGCCCCTCCAGTACCTCCTGTTCGATGCGAAACCGGGCACCAGGAGGACCGCGTCCCCCGTGCCGGCATCGTCGTAGGCGAGCGATATACCGTTGACATCCGCGTTCATCGAACGACCATTCAAAGGTACCATATAAACGCATTATGATTGACCCGTCATGAAAGTCGTAGCGTTCAACTGCAGTCCCAAGTCCGAGGGCAACACCGCCCACATGATCCGCACCGTACTCGACGTGCTCGAATCCCACGGCATCGAGACCGAGATGGTCCAGGTCGGGGGCAACGACCTGCACGGGTGCAGGGCCTGCATGGGATGCGCCAGGAACAAGGACATGAGGTGCGTCCTCGATGACGACCTCCTCAACACCTGCATCGCCAAGATGGTCGAGGCGGACGGGATCATCATCGGCTCCCCCACCTACTTCTCCGACCTCACCACCGAGGCGAAGGCGCTCATCGACCGCGCGGGGTACGTCACCAGGTCCAACGGAATGGCGCTCAGGCACAAGGTCGGTGCCGCCGTCACCGCCGTCCGCCGCGCCGGGGGCATCTGCACCTTCGACAGCATCAACCACTTCTTCTCGATCAACGACATGTACACCGTGGGCTCCTCCTACTGGAACATGAGCCTCGCCAGGGTCCCCGGGGATTACGAGCAGGACGCGGAGGGCGTCGCCACCATGAGGGACCTGGGCGAGAGCATGGCGCACATCCTCGTCAAGCTGAACGGGTGATCCCGGATGGCCGAGGGACGCAAGAGGATCCTCGTCCTGGTCATGGACGGTCTCGGGGACAGGGCATGCGAGGACCTGAGGGGGCTCACACCGCTCCAGTACGTCAGGACCCCGAACCTGGACTGGTTCGTCGACCACGGTTCGGCCGGACTCTGCGACCCGATAGCCCCCGGGATCAGACCCGGGAGCGACACCGCCCACCTCGCCATACTCGGATACGACCCCCGCGGGGTGTACACCGGCAGGGGGCCCTTCGAGGCCATGGGCATAGGCATGGACATCCAGCCCGGCGACATAGCGCTGAGGTGCAACTTCGCCACGGTCGACGCCGACATGAACATCCTGGACCGCCGCGCCGGCAGGATCAGGGCACCCGAGACCACGGAGCTCGCGGATGCCCTCGACGGCATGGAGATTGACGGGGTGGAGTGCTTCGTCAGGGAGGGCACCGAGCACAGGGCCGTCCTCGTCCTGAGGGGCGACGGGCTGAGCCCGGACATCACGGATGCGGACCCCGGTGCGGGGGACTCCGTGCAGGGGGTCGTGGCGCTGTCCGAGGAGGCCGAGTTCACCGCCCACGTGGTGAACGAGTTCGTG
>JAFTYV010000013.1 GCA_017461225.1 Candidatus Methanomethylophilaceae archaeon | reverse complement strand
GGGTCCGCAGCAAGCAGAACCTCCAGGCCCTGGGACTGCACCTCGCATATGTCGATGTCGTCCATGGGCTCCGACACCAGCGCCATGTTCGCGGCATGTCCGAACTCGTGCACCAGGGTTGCCACGTCGTACACGTCCCCCGTCGGGTCGGCGAAGATGTGCACCACACCGCCGTACCCGCCGGTGTACGCCACGGGCAGCTTCGTGTCCACGTCCTCGAAGTCGATCATCCCGTACGTCCTCATGTGGTCGTAGAGCTCCGCGAACTCGGGGCACACCGAACCTATGAACGGTCCCACCGTGTCGAACAGGTCGTCCTGGTCCGTGTACGTGTACGTGAAGTCGTGGTCCGCCCACATGCCGTACAGCTCCAGGTCCAGCGCCGCCAGCCTCCCGTCGCCCAGGATGTCCTGCATGGCGGCGACGTCGTCCGGGGTGTAGTCGCGGAGGTACACCTCCGCATACGCGTACTCGGCGTAGTCGGCGTACCCGTTCAGGACGGCGATGCCGTTCCTGACGTCCACCATCTCCAGGTAGATGTCCGCGAGGACCTCGGGGTCGGAACCGGTGTACGCCGAGTACTCCGCGATCAGCTCCGCCTCGCGTCCGATCAGCTCCAACTCCTCCGGCGTCACCGGACCCTCCGATAGGATCGCCTCCGCACGGTCGGCACCGAGCACGTCCGCCAGGACGTCACCGTGCGGTCCGGTCAGGGCCTCCCTGTAGGCATCCCCGATCAGGATGTCGGCGGTTCCGACGAGGGTCTCCCACTGCACGTACTCGTCACCGTACGACGCGGGGTCGCGGTCGTGGTCCCAGCCGACGAAGACGTAGTCGGTCATGACCGAGTCGTACACCGACTCCAGATTTCCGACGGCATCCGAGACGTCGTCACGGGACGGGTCGGAGGACATCGTCGACGTGAGGCGGTCCAGGGAGGTGTCCAGCATGGAGCGCGCCTCCGCCGCGGGCATCCAGTCCCTCATGTCGTCGGTCACCGGCACCGGGAAGGCGTCGAAACGGGAGTCGTCCTCCCCCGAGTCCGTCAGGTACGCACCGGCCAGGCACAGCACCACGGCCAGGGTGACGGCTCCCAGTGTCATCGCGTTCTCTCTCCTCATGGAGGTCGGACCGTTGCGTAGGTACTTAACATGAATCGACTACGTGGATAGGTGTCTGCCCCTATGACAACGGTCCACCGCCTGGACATATCCGGACGGATGTCGCAAAACCGATCCGACCCGCCAATGACCAACCCTGAGTTCCTTTATCTACATCCGGAGGCGATGGTAAGTTGGATTATACATCCAAATGATTATCATGGACAACAAGATCATCGCAGTGATTCTGGCCATCGTGATCGTCGCGGGAGGGACGGCTGCTTTCGTCGCCCTCGGCGACGACGGCGATGAGAAACCGCTGACCGGATCCGGAAGGCTCCTGGTCTACGGCAACGCCGACAACGACGACTACCTCGACAGTGCGGACGTCGACAAGATCAGGGAGATCGTGGAAAGCGGCACCTGGGACCGTGAGAAGTACCCCTTCGCCGATGCCGACCACGACTCGGATGTCGACTCCGAGGATGTCGGGTACCTCGAGACCATCCTCGAGGGTGAGGAGAAGACCAAGATGTGGTACGTCGGCAGCGGCAAGATCGACTACTACTTCAACTACCCCAATACCGGGGACATCGCCGTCACCGTCGACTACGGTCTCATGATGGCCCAGGTCCTCGACGTCTACGACAGGGTCGTGGCCGGAACCACCAAGTGCACCACCTACAACACCGACAGGTACCCCGGGGTCGGCAACCTCCAGGACCTCGGAACGTACAAGTCCGCCGACTACGCGGACTTCCAGGAGAACCTCATGAAGTCCGGGTGCACCATCGTCATGGGCTACGTCGCACCCGCGCTCTACGACTCGCTCAGGGAGAGCGGCAGGGAGATCGACCAGATCAACCTCTCCGCCAGCGCCCAGACCCAGTACGCGGACATGGACGTCGTCAGCGCCATCCTGACCTGCGGCGTCCTCCTCGGCAAGGCCGACGAGGCACGCGAGTACTGCGCGTTCTCCGACAAGATGGAGAAGCACTTCGCAGACAAGGCCGCGGACTCCGACAAGGCATCCTTCCTGGTCGCCTACAACCCCAACAACCCCACCACCATCAGCATCGACACCCACTACCCCACCGGCGGATGCTACGGCGACGTCTGGACCGTATCGCACCTCCCGATGGAGGACATCATCGAACCCTCTGCTACCGGTATGACCAAGATGGACATCGAGACCATCTGCAGCGACGTCGATCCCGACATCATCGTCATCAGCCTCTGGGGAGCCGCGGCCGACAAGGACAGTCCCGAATCGGTGCAGGAGCTCGTGGATGAGAAGGCATCCTACTTCAAGACCAGCCGCGCCTACAAGAACGGCGACATCTACGCGGTCAACTACGAGTCCATCGGATCCTACATGGGACTCGGTGCGCTCGGCGTCCTCGGAGCCTACATCTGGCCCGAGGAGTACGACCTGGACGAGGGATGGGAGACCTTCTACGACTTCGTGAAGCAGTTCACCTACCTCGACATCGACTCCGTGGACGAGCTCAAGCAGTGCGGCGGACTCATCGTCTACCAGATGACCACCGCCTGAGGTGATGGACTTGGGATCGGGAGAGGTCAACCCGCCCCGGATCAACGCAAGCGTCCGGAGCGCGGTGGACGGATGGTTCGCAGAGACCTCCGCTGACACCGATGACGGCACCTTCACGAGGTACAGGTCGTTCCAGAACAGGAAGTGGGTGTTCATCGCCGTCTGCATGGCGGTCACGGCGCTGGTCTCCGCCTTCGCCATCACGGTGGGGGCGTACGACCTGAGCATAGCGGAGGTGTACTCCATCATATGGGCGCACATCACCAGTGCCGTCTACGACCCGGACATGGACTACATCGTCGTCACCCTCAGGTCACCCAGGGTGGTCGTCGCCATAGTGGCCGGAATCGGCCTGGCAGTGGCCGGTGTCGTGATGCAGAGCACCTTGCTGAACCCCCTGGCGGACCCGTACACCACCGGCATATCGTCGGGAGCTTCCTTCGGTGCGACCCTGGCGATGACCCTGGGGCTCACCGTGGCGTCCGGACAGTACGCGATCGTGATCAACGCGTTCGTGTTCTCCCTGATCCCCATGATGGCGATACTGTCGATAGCGCGCATCAAGCGCGCATCGCCGACCACGATGATCATGGCCGGTATCGCCATCATGTACGTGTTCAACGCCTGCACCACGGTCATGATGCTCTGGGCGGACCCCAACGACATGGACGCCGTCTACGAGTGGCAGGTCGGATCCGTGTCCAAGAACATCTGGGACGAGATCCCGCTGATGGTCGCCGTGACCGTCGCCGGGACCATCGTGATGCAGCTCCTGTCGAGGAAGCTCAACGTGCTGTCGACCGGTGACGAGAGCGCCCGCTCGCTCGGGATGAACGTCGACCAGATGCGCACCCTGAACCTCCTCGTCGTCTCCATGATGACCGCGGCGATAGTCAGCTTCACCGGTCTAATCGGTTTCGTCGGACTGGTCGCCCCCCACATCGCGAGGCTGTTCGTGGGACCGGACAACAGGTTCCTCATACCCGCGTCCGCGGCACTCGGTGCCGCGCTCCTGGTATGCGCCGACCTGCTCGGACGCGTCGTCATCGCCCCCTCCGTGCTCCCCGTGGGTGTGATCATGTCGTTCATCGGCGGACCCATGTTCCTGTGGCTGATGCTCAGGGGCAGGTCCCGCATGTGGAGCTGATACCATGGAGATAGAACTTAGAGGGGTCGGCTTCGGGTACTCTTCTGAGAGGATGGTCCTGCGGGACATCGACCTGAGGCTGCAGGGACCGGGCCTGGTGTGCATCATCGGACCCAACGGGGTCGGGAAGTCGACGCTCGTGAAGTGCATGAACGGTCTGCTGAAGCCGACCGAGGGAGAGGTCCTGCTCAACGGCAGGAACCTGTCCGAGTACACGCCGAAGGAGGTCTCGATGACCATCGGGTACGTGCCCGCATCCACCAATGACGTGTTCTCCATGCCCGTGATAGACGCCATCCTCATCGGGAGGCACAACCACCAGAGGTGGAGGACGACGGAACGCGACATGGAGCTCGTCAGGAGGGCCATGGAGGTCATGGGGATCACGGACCTGGCGATGCAGGGCTACAACGAGCTGTCCGCCGGACAGCACCAGAAGGTCACACTCGCACGCGGACTCGTCCAGGAGACGGAGATAATGATCCTCGACGAGCCCACCGCGAACCTGGATGTCAGGCACCAGGTCTACGTCACGCAGCTCCTCAGGGAGCTCGCCGACCGCGGGAACAAGCTCATCATCATGATCTGCCACGACCTCAACATCGCGGCACGCTACGCGTCGGAGGTCGTCGTCATGTCGCCCCCCGGGGTCATAGACCGCAAGGGCCCGTCCGAGGAGGTCTTCACCGCGGAGCTGGTGAGGCGCATCTACGGAATCGACTGCGAGATCGTGGAGTTCGAGGGGAAACCCAACGTCCTGTTGAAATCCGATTTCGTGGACCAGTGACCATGAAGCCCTGGAGGAGGTTCGTCCCCCTCCGACTCACAACCGCCCGCCCCGGCGGGCGGCATCTTTCACTTTTCCGATTCCGGACCGGGTAGAATCCGGAGTTTGCCTGCAGACTGCGGTGCCTCACTGTCCCCTTCATCCGGGAGGAGACAGCGGAGCACCAGCTCCGACTCCAGCACCTCCCCGTCCGGTGCACCGTCACCGCGACCCCTGAAGAGCATCCCCTCCATGGGCCCGATGTACAGCCTCCCGCCGGTGCGCAGGTAACCTCCGAACGCCCTCCCGCGGGTGAACATCACCCTGAACGAGGAGCCGTCCGCCCAAGTGTACAGGCATCCCCCGTGCGGGACCCCGTCCACGAAGCGGCCCTCGGTCCTGTCCCCGCAGGGATGCGTGACGACGCCCCTGCCGTTGGGGACTCCGTCGATCCACTGCCCTGTGTACGTGCGGCCGTCGGCCCAGGTCCCCGTCCCCAGTCCCGTCGGCACGCCGTCGTGGAGGTCCCCCTCGTACGAGACGGGGTCGGTCAGCGGCGGTACCCTTCCGGACTCCGCATGGGTGCGTTCGGTGCTCATGCACCCGGAATCGCACGGAGGTTACTTAACCCCGATGCCCGCGGCACCCTCCGGTGCCGGGAGCTCCGCAACGCTGCGTGCACGGGTTCCCTTTATGACCAGCATAATGTTCTATTAACGGTATGACAATACATCATACGAGAGGTGTCAAATCATGAGGTGTTTCAGGAAGAGGAGCTACACCGAGATCGCCACCTACCTGTTCCTCGCCAGGTACGAGTCCTCCGCCGGGAGGAGGGCCACATGGGATGTGTACAACCGGTTCATGCTGTCCCTGGACAGGCACCTGCTCTCCATCGGCACCGATATGCAGCTACCTCGCTGCTGGTACGTGAACGGGGAGGAGGTTGTCGTACACGGGATGGAGGACTACCTCGGCAGGGACATCAGGTACCGCGATCCCGACAACCTGGTCTACAGGGGCGGGACCCCATTCGGTTTCGAACCGTCGGACCCCGTGGTGGGCGAGATGGAGTCCTACATATCCCATTATCTCTCGATGGCCACCGGCGATCAACCGGTCGTCCCCGGGTCGTCACCGCCCTACCGCTTCCAGGAGTGCTTCCAGTCCCTCATGGACCTCCTGGAATCATATGGGACCGGGTCTGTCGATGCCGACGAGGTCTCGGTCCGGCTGGGGGCGGCCGTCTCCTCCCTCCCGAGGGGATGCTGGGGACTGGAGGAGGAGACGGAGGAGTTCCTGGCCGTGTTCCGCATGGGGTTGGAGGTCGGTTCCACGCCGAGGATGCTGCTGAGGACCGTCCACTGCTTCTGGTCTCTCCTCTGCGAGTACCTGCGCGTGGATGAGAGGTGCCGTTCCAACGTCCCCAAGGTCGCACTGGCCACATGGGAGGAGGACCTGCCGTACCGCCGCTCCGTCTACGCCCACGGCATCCGCACACACGCCTACCACATGCATGTGGACACCTACGATGATCCGTTCATCGAACGGATGCTCCGGGAGAAACGGGAGGCCGACGATTCCGCACTCGCACTGCTGGCGGAGATCAACCGGACGATCTCCGGTGACGACGGACCGATCGCCTGACGGCAGCCGACCTCCGACGGAGGCTCCGCAACGCTGCGTGCACGGGTTCCCTTTATAACCAGCATAATGTTCTATAACCATCATGTCATATCATCATGATTAGGATGTGGTGTCATGATCAGGAACGACGGACCCGACTACGTCAGGATCGCGACGTACATGTTCACGGAGGCCTGCGGGACCCGGTTGGGGATGAGGGGCACCGGGACGATGTACAACAGGTTCATGCTGTCGCTCGACGACGTACTGCGCTCCGGAGGGATCGACATCCGCCTCCCCCGCTGCTGGTTCATAGAGGGCGAGGAGGTGGTCAGGTACGGGATGGACGACTACCTGTACTACGACCACGACTGTCCCGATCTGGCCACCGTCGACTACAAGTACGACGGACCCGACATCGATCCGGCGGATCCCGTGGTCGGAGCCATCGCGGAGCACCTGGACGCGTTCATTGGCGGATGCGACGGGAGGGGCGGATGCCCTCCCCCGACCTCCGTGCCCCCGTAAACCTTCCAGGGTAGGTTCGACGGTCTGATGACCGCCTTGGAGGGCATCTGCGCCGGAGGACCGGCGATGGAGAGGTCCGACCTCGAACGGATGTTCTCGGAGACCATGTCCTCGTTCCCCGCCAACTACGCATTCCTCTCCGGGGAGAGGTCCGAGTTCGAGAGGGTGTTCCTCACCGGTCTGAGGATGGGACGCGGGTTCGGGCACCTGCTGGAGACGGTCTACTGCTTCTGGAGGTTCGTCTGCCACCATCTGAGGATCGATCCGGCATGCGGATCGAATGTCCCGAAGGTCCCCCTCGCCCTCTGGGAGGAGGACCTGGCCCGGGTCCACGCATGGTACGGACACGCCATACGCGTCAACGCGAACTACCTGTTCCCCGACGGTTGCCCCGACCCGGAAGTCGACCGCATGCTGGAGGAGCTGAGGAGGGATGTCGCCGAGCTGAGGGTGCTCGTCACCGAGATGAACGGGGGGCTGCCGTCATGAGCAGGACGGGGACGAGGTTCGTCCTGGACACCTGCGTCCTCAGGGACGATGCGTTCATCGAATGGCTCGGGCCCCTGTGCAGGAACGGTCTGAAGACGTCCGCCGTCTCGTACATGGAGCACAGGCGTCAGCTGATAGGCGGTCCCAAGGGCGTCCGGCACCTCGAGGACATGCTGAGGAGATGGGGGATAGAGGTGATCCCGTTCGACAAGAACTCGGCCGAGAGGGCCTCCGACCTAATGGCGGAGAGGCCCTCCGTCTGTCCGATGTGCAACAAGCTGGACTGGGCGGACACCATGATCTACTCGACGGACGGCAAGTCGTCGCTCCTCGTAACCTACAACGTCTCCGACTACCCCGTCACGAGGACCGTGTCCTCAGCCCGGACACGGTCGTCGGGATGCTCTCCGGGGACGGGGGTTCGAAAGGGTAATCTTCCACCCGTCCATCCCCCATCCATGGCGACGGGACTCTTCCACGGGATCATCCGCACGACGGGGCACGGACTCACCGTCATGGAGGTCCTGTACGGGTTCATAATGGCCCTCATATTCGTGACCGCCGCCAGGATGGGGATCCTCCCCTACGGCGACGCGACGGACCTGGTGGTCCTGATCGTCGGGATGAACCTGACCTGGGGTGCCATCGACGCCGTGGCGTTCTACCTCGTGGACATCTTCAACCAGAGGAGGTACCTGCGCCTACTCGACAACACCGACGGGCTCGACCGCGACACGCGCATCTCCATGCTCATGGACGAGTTCGGCGGGACGCCTCTGGACGTCCTCGACCCCGGGGACGAGAGGAGGGTCTGCTCCATGATCCTGGACATGCGCACCGAGAGCCGTGCCGAGGTGGTGTCCGACAGGAGGTCCATGCGCGACAGCGCGCTGGGCTGCTTCCTGATAGTGGCGATGATGACCGTCCCGGTCGTGCTACCCCTCCTGCTCATCCCCGACGTGGACGTCGCGCTGTTCACGGCATCCGCCTTCTCGGTGACCGTCCTGTTCTTCATCGGGTACCACCTGCACGACTACATCGGTTGCAGCCGTTGGCTCTCCGGACTCATCCTGACCGCCATAGGATGGGGCATAACGCTCGTCGCGACCCTGACGGGCGGATGACCCCAGAGGGACCTCCGGTATCGATGGGGCCGTCCCGTCTCCGATCGGGTGGAACGGATTACCCGACATGGTTGTCGAAGGCCCCCGCACGGTACATCCTCTCCAGGTTGTGTCCCTCGCACAGTTCCCTGTCCGTGGATTCATCGAAGGATGCCAGCCCGCCCTCGGACAGGACCAGGTAGCAATCGGGCCTCATCATGTCCGTACCGATGAGGGCCGTGTTGTACCCGACCATCATCACCTGCGAATCCGCGAACGCCTCCAACACGCATCTAGCCATCCTACGGGCGAGATCGAAGTGACAGGAACCGTCGAACCCGTCCAGGTACAGGAAGGACGCATCCCCGAACCCGCGGATGAGACAGTAGAGCCGTTCCAACTCGAGGTCCCTGATGAACGGACCGAGGGGAACGGCAGGGATGCCCTGTCGAACAACTGGTGGATGATGCCTTCCCTCTCCTCCAGTCTGATGTCCTCTCCGGTCATCCCATGGAGGAAATCCTGGAAATCGGAGACGAGGTCCATCGAGACTATGAAGTCGTCCATCCATCCCATCGAGTCGGGACAATCCGTGACCGTCCCACGGGCGACGGGACCGAAGTACACCATGTGCCCGACGAAATCCCTCAGATCATCGAGTACGTGGTATCCGTTCCGACATGGATCGTCCATCATGGACCTCAACCGGGACATGCATGTCTTCAGACCCCTGTGTCCGTTCCCTTCCGGACAGCTGTCGGAAAACATGATCGGGACCCCGTCCACCATCAGGGATTCCCGGATGATGCGGTAGGGGGACTCCTTGCGGTAGCTGTATACCACGATGTGGTCGCCGAGCCCGAACTCGTACTCGAACTCGGCGCACCCAAGGTCATCATGGCCGTTGAGGAATGTCGACTCGTCTATCTGGTACTGTGACGGCACACTGTCGGTCAGCGTGTACACGATATCCGTTATGGCGTAACCCAGATTCGTCTTCCCGATGCCGTTGACACCGTACACCATCGACTTGCTGATACCCTGATCGCTCACACATGATCCTGAGAAACCGTAATCGCCCCGTCTGGTCAAATCGAGCTCCAACTTCCTTCCGAATCCCCTGTAGTTGGTGACCGAGAACCTCCTCAACATCATGACACCCGAATTGTATTATGTAACATCACGAGGTTCATCGAACATCATATAATTTCGGGACGGGTTCCACTGATCAATGGTACGGTGTATGCGGGTCGAACCGGATGAGGACCTCGCCGTCCTCGAACACCTCCCATCCGCTGACGGTACCGGTGCGGTGCGACAACACGATGTTCCCCGTGACCGTCAGCGGCAGGGCATCGACCGGCAGCTCGACGGGTTCGAGCCACCTGTCGAGCAGATCATCGATCATGGAGGGGACCTCGTCGATCGGACCGTGGTCGAACTGCTCCGGATCGTCGTTGACCACCACATCGTGGACGTCCCCGTCCCCCGGGGTGATGGAGAACACGCATACCCCGGTCCGGGAACGGCCGATGTGGACCGCACCGTCCTCGTACACCATGATCCAACTGTCGTCCATCGTCCGCGACCTGTGGCCCCACCTCAGGTTCCAGAGGTCGTCCTCGGAGAACCTCCTGTTCAGCACCGTGTGGACGGTGTCGTACGGCATCGGACGCAGGCCGGTGTTACCCCTCGTGGCGGGGAACGGGTCTATCAGGACCGTGTTCGGGGAATCCTCCCGACAGTACCGGAAGTGGCGCCTCGCCGCCCTCCCGGGGATGTCCGTGAACACGAGGACCCCCATATCGTGTTCGGACACGGAGGACACCTCGCAGTGCATTCCGGAGCCCGAATCCATCAGGCGCGCGGGGATGCCGTTGACGCGACGGGGGATGTATCCCAACCTCTCGCCCTTGGGATCGACCACCGCGATGGCGAGGTGGTCGTGCGGGTTACCGGGTTCGCGCACGAGGTCCAACCTGTCCCCTATCCTCAGACCGCGCACGAGTCCGCCGAAACCGGGGACATGGGCGGTACCGGCCACATCGGTCCCGAAGAGGAAGGCGCGGCGACCGGGGGAACACTCCCCGACGGGTCCGTAAGGGATGCCGTGCTCCTCGCATAGGGATTGGGCCCCGTCGTCGGTGATGGTCGCACCGCCGATCATCCAACCGTGTGTCGGATGGAAGAAGGGCACGGAGGGCACCGGATCCCCCTCCCTCTCCGGGGGGAGGTGACCGAGCACCTCGAGGGCCCGGGGGATCTCTTCGAGGAGGACGGACATCATCCCGTCGTAGGTGCTGTCACATATGCTACCGTCGAACACCTTGTGTCCCCGGGGATGATCGACATCCATCCTCCAGCTGCCGGTATCCGTGACGGAACATGGAGGGGACAACCGTGCGGCATCGACGAGTCGGCGCATGACCCGAAAGGCCCTTCTGGGTTCCACGGTGAACCCCATCCTCCCCTCGTTCCCGTCGAACTCGCCCATGGAGAAGGAACGGTGTGTTACCCACACCCTGCCGTCGGACCTGATGGTGATCCTGTCAGTGCATCCGAATCCGCTGTCGAAGGTCACCGAGCTGTCCAGGAACAGCGAGACCTTCTCCGGATCCCCGGGATGATGGGTCACTTCATCGGAATGCATCATCGAACGGTTCACTCGCCATCACCGAACATCCTGAGGATCTCTGCATGGGGATGCGTCCTGGGATCTTCGAGATACCTCTTGTACGCGGCTTCGCCCACGGAGATGTCGTGTTCGTCCTCGATCCTCTCGAAGAGGGGCTGTCTGAATGCATCCTCGACGGAGATGCCCTTCGAAGCGGCATACCTCCTGACGAGGATTCCCTTGTCCTCGGTCAGTTCTATCGGGATCGCCGTTTGACCCCGGATACCGTCGATCTGATCGTCGCCCGTATCCGGGGCGGATACGCATGAATCGGGTGACCTTTTACATGTCGTGGCTGTGTGATGGGGCTCCAAGATACCACCGGCGATCGATCGCATCCGGAGTATAATAACAATAAACTGTAATCTTTGTAATCATCACGGCGGTGCCGTTCTTTGCCGAACGGATGCACGGTATGGGTCCCGTGCACCCGTCCGGGGTTTCCTTATCCGCTCCACCGCCGGATCCCCGTCGTGACGGTCCCCTATCGGATTGCACCTTTCGGGGACGTTGCGGACGTGGATCGCCGGCGAGCGGCCTGTCGCTCACCTCTGGATGTTGTCCTTGACGACGGACTGACCGCAGCTCTGACAGAACGAGAACGGGTTGAGCGATGACAGTTCGGAACCACAGTAGGGGCAGCAAGCATCCATGGGACCTGCGAACACCCCCGAGTATTTGATAGGTTCGGACCCTACTTCGAACCGCATAAACTACCAGAAATCCATACGACAACGGTGTCCGGTACCCGACTCCGTTGTCCATCGTTCCGAGCCGGGTCACGTATGGTTTTCAGAGGGGGATCCAATCCGTATTCGAAGACGGGACACTCCGTCGGCGACTGGCGGCGGAGATCGAGTTGGATGCATTGCCGTTGGATGCATGGCGGTGATCTCGCCTGGGAACGCTGGATGTATGGCGGTAATCCGGCCCCCGAAGGCTGGATGTATGGCGGTAATGTTCAGGATGACGGAATCCGACATAGCCAGATCGGCGAATCCCCGTATTCTGGAATATATAAACACTGGATGCATGGCGGTGATCCGGCCGGAGTACGTTGGATGTATGGCGGTGATCCTATCCCCGAAGGCTGGATGGATGGCGGTAATGTTCCGGATACGGAAGTGGAGAATCGGAAAAGGGGTTGGGGAGGGGGACGGACCCCTTCCGCACTCAGTTGAGGAACGACTTGCACTTGGCGTAGAGGTCGTCGGTGGGCTGGAGCGTCGCCCATCCCTCCTCGGCCTCCTTGATCTTGAGGTGCGTCTTGGCGGCGACCTTCTGGAGGTCCGCCTCGAAGTTCTCCCTGTCGCCGATGCCGGTGTCGATCTTCAGGATGTACTCGTATCCGCCCAGGCTCAGGAGCCACCTCATGTAGCCGTCCCTCCCGGGCTCTATGCCGAGGACCTCCCTCATCTCGTCGGTGAGGCTGGCCTCGGTCGCGGCGGCCTCCGCCTGGTCGGCCTCCATGAACTCGTCGTAGTTGGTGGCCATCGCGGGGAACACGTACAGGTGCCCCATGTAGGCGCTCTGGAGCTCGTTGTACCTGGGGCCTCCGGCGATGTTTATCCCCACGCAGTCGTGGCAGAGGCACCCGTTGCGGTCGCAGAACATGGCGGAGGGCTTGTAGCCCATTCCGTCGGACCATGCGGGGATGTTCCACTCGTAGTTGCCGCATGTGCCTAGGTAGAACCCTATCGCGTCGACGTACGGCTGCATCTCGCCGGTGAGGCCCTCGACCACCCTCTTGAGCTCATCGGGCCTGGAGTGCAGGCCGAGGTCGATCATGTACAGGATGAGGTTGTACATCCCGGTGTCGAACACGACGGATCCGGAGAGGACGTCGTCCCAGGACACGGTCTCGTAGGGGACCCCCGCCTTGGAGAGCTTGGTCGCCACGGAACCCTCGTTCCCGTTGGCGACGATCACGATGCGCTTCGGCTCGTCGTCCTTCACGAGGCTGTACACGAGGTTGTCGTCCACCATGGGGCAGACTATCATTCCGAGGATTCCGCTTATCATGGGCATCGTATCCGAATCGTATGATAAACAGGTTCGGTAACACCCGTGTCACTCGGCCATCTTGAGTATGAACCTTATGACCTTCCTGTTCACGCCGTCCTTGTCGGCCGCGACCTCGCCGCGGTGCCTGTCGACCCTGACCCTGCCGTTGTACACGTAGTTCCCGGGCTTGCGCCTGACGAAGAGGTGGACCCTGTAGTACGAGCCGGCCATGCTGTCGAAGAGCTCCCTGTTTCCACGGGTCATCGTCTGGTCCCCGCGGTCGCCCTCGCCGGTGAACTGGAACTCGCCGCCGACCCAGCCGTACCCGTCCCTGTAGGGTGTGTCCGGTACCGCGAAGAGCACGATGGTACCACCCTGCTTGGACCTCCTGATGGGCTTGGTACCCGATGGGAGCGCGAAGGCGGATGTGACCTCGTCATTGGAGTAGCCGGTGCCGACCTGGAAGGTGACGCCGTTCACGGTGCAGTCCTGGGCGCCGATCGCACGGAGGTCGTCGTAGCTGCCGGGGGCGACGGGTTCGTCCTCGACCCAGTTGCCCTTCACGACCCTTCCGTCCGCGTAGGTCATCGTGCCCTTGCCGTGCTTCCTGCCCCTGTACCAGTTGCCCTCGTACAGGTCCCCGTTGATGTACCACATCATCCCGGTGCCGTCCGGCACGCCCTTGATGATGGTTCCCTCGTAGTAGTCGCCGTTGTCGTAACAGATAGTCTCCTCAGCCATTGTAACGGCGCCCCAACGAAGGGGAGTAGATTAAGCTTTCCAGTACCGTCCGGACTCATCCATCCCTGCCGACGGCCAGCACCCATCCGGCGATGTCGGATACCACGTCCCCGCCGATGCGGCGCTCCACGGAGTACTCCTGCTTCGCCTTCGAGATGTCGTCGTGGATCGCGGGCACGAAAGCGTGGTTCAGACCCTCGTACAGCCTGTACGTCACGTTGGGCCTGTCGCCCAGCAGCCTCCTGTAGGCGCCGAAGTCCCTCTCGGGGTGGGCCTGGAAGTCCGCTGAGCCCTGCATGATCAGGATCGGCTTCTCCGTGCAGAGGAGGTACTCCTCCGCGGGATGCGCGGCCATCTCCTTGAAGTAGTACATGTAGGTGCCGCCTCCGAACCTCGTCCTGCGCGCCTCCTCCTCGTCCATGAGGTCCACCGCCTCGAGGATCGCACGGACCTTCCCGATCTGCCTGTTGGCCAGCCAGCGCATCAGTCCCTTCATGCTGTCCAGGGCGTCCTGGCCCTGGTCGATGATGACCTGCTCCATCCTGCGGGGGGAACCGGCCATGAGGACCAGTCCGGCGAAGTCCCCTCCCTCCGCATCTATGCGGGGGGCGAGCATGGCGCCCATGCTGTGTCCGATGATGAATATCCGGTCGGGATCCACGCGGGGGTCCGCCCTGAGCAGGTCAGCCGCCAGGACGGCGTCGTCGATGGTCTCCACCCTCACCGTGGTGTCCCCGGTCCTCACCATCCTCTTCGCGTGGACGAACGTCCTCTTGTCGTACCTCAGGGACGCGATGCCATGGCGGGCCAGCCCCTCGGCCAGGTCCCTGAACGGCTTCAGTCTGCCGACCGTCTCGTCCCTGTCGCTGGGACCGGAACCGTGAACGAAAACCACCGCGGGGAACGGGGCCCCGGGTCCGTCCGGGACCGTGAGGGTCCCCTCCAACGGGAACTCCGTCCCCTCTCCGACAACAACTGTCTCCTCGACCATTTTGATCAACGCCGGGACGGTATGGGTTCCGACATCATCAATGTGATGCCGGAACCGGTGCTCAGAACGGGACTACGGACATCAGGATGTCCGCGGCCAGGTGCCCCTGGAACCATCCGAGGGACCCCCCGAAGATGCTCTCCACACCCATCGCCGCGATGAACAGTCCGATGACCTTGGTCAGGATGCCTATCGCCTGCTCCCCGACGAGGTGCATGATGCGGGTCGAGAACCTGAGGATGACCCATGTGATCAGGAGCGCCAGGGTCCCGGCCACCAGGACCGACACCATGCCGTACTGCGTGGAGTACAGGACGGATGTGGCGATGACCCCGGGCCCGGTGAGGACGGGGGACGCTATGATCGCCCACTTGGCTCCGCCCTCGTCGTTCACCTTGGACAGCGACAGCCCGAACACCAGCTCGATCGCCATCATCAGGAATATGATCCCTCCTGCGACCCTGAAGCTGTCCATGGTTATCCCGAATACGTCCATCAGGTCCTCCCCGACGAAGACGAAGATGTACAGGAGCAGCGCGGCCACCAGGATGGCCTTGTTCGCATAGGACCTCACGGTGGACTCGTCCAGCCCCTTCGTGATGTTGATGAACATCGGCAGGCTGGCGAACGGATCCAGGATGAGGAACAGCGTTATCGTCAGAGACAGTACCGTGAGTATATCCATGGTTCCGCCGAAATGGAGCCGGGCCTTATAGGTTGCCGTCGGAAGGGTGGTCGGACGGTGTCCCGATGCGAATCGTCGGCAACAGCCGGGATGCCGTATCCGCCATATGGTGGAAAAGGGGTGGACGGCACATGATGTGCCGTCCTTCTGGTTAGGAGAGCGGCCTCAGACCGCCAGGGACGTGTCCCTGTCGTAGGAGACCCTGTCGTTGTCGTGGTCGGTGATGTCGATGGAGCCGAGTGTCACACCGGCATCGACGGTGAACACCACGGAGAAGTAGGCGGACTTGCCCTTCCCCAGCTCGTCGGGATACCCCTTACCGGACTGGGAGTTGTAGCGGTCGGTCAGGTTCTCGTTGAACCAGTAGGTCCTGCCGTCGGAACCGATGAGCGATCCGAAGTTCTCGGGGTCCACCTCGTACCCGTCGTCACCGTCCCTGTAGCTGTCGTTCCTGACGACGACGTCGACGATGAGGTACTCCTTGCCGGCGACGGGTGCCGGCAGCATGGTCGGCACATCGTCCGACTCCTCGTAGTTGTATGAGACGTCCCCTCCGGGGGCTGCGATCAGGAAGTAGGCTCCGGCACCCACTCCGATCACGACGACCACTATCGCGATGATGGCAAGCGTCTTGTTCATAACACGTGTTAGGAACATCCGGGATATAAAGCGAACCGATGATCTTTCGGAAAGTCCGAAGCATCTCGCACCGCGTCCGAAGACGGCCCGGGGATGCCATCGAAAGGGAAAAGGGCGGGGTCTCCCCCGCTGGAGTTCGTCTATCAGGCGGACTCCGCGACGATCATGGTGGATGCGGAGAGGGAGATCAGCCCCTCGAATCCCATCCCGCACATGTCGTACGCGAGGACGATGTCACCGGAGACGTAGTAGTGTCCGTCCTCGTCGGAGAGGTACTGGCATTCCACATCGCCGAAGGGGGTCCCGATGACCTCGGTGCCCTCGACGACCGCATCCTCGGACACGGAGATGTCGTTGACCACGTCGATGAGCTCGTCGTATGAGAGCTCCTCGTCGGCGTACCACTCGTTGTCGATGGTGTACAGGGTGTCGGCACCGGTGCCGGTGACGGTGAGGACCGTGGTCGTGCGGACCACGTCGAACTCCACCGAGAGGGTGTCGCCGACAGAGATGTCGGATGCGGGCTCGAGCCCCCCGTCGGCACCGACCATGGATCCGGTGGTGGTGACCTCTACCTCGAAACCGGCCATCTCGAACACCATGGCGAACAGGTAGGGTGCGACACCGGCGGCCTCCACGAGCCCGACGTAGGAGTACTCGGCGACCTCGCCGTTCATGTCGACGGTGTAGGTGGAGCCGTCGGCGGAGACCGCGGTCACCTTGAACATGCTGGCGGTGACGACGCCGGTGTATGTGATGTCGTCGCCGACCTCGAATGAGTCCTTGTACACGGGGACGACGAGGTCCCCGTCGCCATCGCTCCCGGAACCGGGCTGCTCGTACACCACGAACGTGGCGAACGAGACGGCGAGCACTGCCACGGCGATGACCGCCGCGATCACGACATTGCTTGTCTTCATGTGGAACGTCATTCATTAACGATATTTAATGTTGTCATGCGTTAACCATCCTGTCTCGTGCCCCGGGATGGGATGATGTTAAATCGTCGATGTTGGATGTATCATCCATGAAGGCTATCCTCATATGCAGCCACGGGTCGAGGGACCCCCGTGACAACACCATGGTCCTCGGACATGCGGAGAAGATCGCGGAGGAGACGGGACTGACCGTCCGCACAGGGTACATGAAGCACCAGGAGCCGACCGTGATGGATGTGCTGTCGGGACTCGCCGCCGACGGACACGACGAGGTCGTCATCGTCCCCATGCTCTACGCCGAGGGGCGTCTCACCGAGAGGGACCTGCCCGCGATCCTGGGCATCCCGGAGGGTTCCAGGGAGGGTGCCGTCACCACACCCTCCGGAGACGTCTCGGTCCGTATAACCGGTGCGTTCGGGGACCACCCCTCCATGACGGCGGTCATGGAGGCGGCCGTCTCCGGCCACCCCGCCGACACCACCACCGTCGTCCTCGTCGGACACGGCTCCAAGGGGCCCGGCAACTCCCGCACCGTCGAGTACGACGCGGACATCCTCCGTGCCATGGGATACACCGTCGTCTGCGCCTACAACGAGATGCAGGACCCCACGGTGGAGGCGGCACTGGAGACTGCACTGTCCTCCGGCAGGCCCCGTGTCCTCGTGATCCCCATGTTCGTGTCGCCCAACGGCCACTCCAGGGTCGACATACCCGGCAAGCTCGGCATCGGGGATAGTACCGGGAGGGTGTTCGACACCCCGGACGGCCCCGTTGAACTGCTCTACGGTGCCGAGATCGGCACCCACCCGGGCGTGGGACGCATCCTGCTGGAGAGGGCATCGGAGTAATTCGTACCCACACCCCTCCCGTTCCGTCAGGGATTTAACCGACCACCGGTTCCATCCCGCATGTACGGATCGGAAAAAACGGTGGTGGCCTCAGTCGCCCTCTGCGGAGTGCTCGGGGCCATCGCCTTCCTATTCGCCGACTGGATGTGGTTCCTGATCGACGTCCTGTGCATCGTGATGCTCCTGGTGCCGTACCGGAGGGACCTGGGCTACAGGTACCACGACCGCATAGTGAGGCTCACCCTCCTCGGCCCCATCCTCGCAATAGTGTTCGCCATCCTCTACCAGTTCTCGGACATCGAGGCCGTGTCGGTCCTCGAGACCCCCGGTTACATGTACATGACCGCGGGCATCCAGTCCTACCAGTGCTACCTCCTCGGCTTCATGTTCGCACTCGTCATGGACAGGAGCTACGGACTCAGGATGACCGCCCCGTGGCTGATCGTGTTCTCGCTCACCTTCACCATGATGATGTCCGCCGTGGACATGTTCTTCACATTCGGACTCCTGTACTTCGAGGGTTACCCGGTCTTCAACGAGGACTTCGTCGACACTGAGATCTACACCAACGGACTGCTGATGATCCCGCCCATGGCGGCCACCATCGTCTCCGCGGTCCTGTCCGCCATCCTGTACCGGAGGCTATCCGTGTACGACAAGTCGCACTACCTCGTCACGGAGGGGTCGCAGTGACCCCGGGGCGCAGGTTCACCGCCATCGACGTCGCATCCGTCGTCATGGCCGTCTCCATGTTCTACCTGGGCACCGTCCACGACGGCCTCATCCTGAACACCGTGGTCTGCGGTGTGATATGCCTCGTCCCCCCGGTGCTCAGGTACAGCGGCGTCGCGGAGCTCCCGACGCCCATAGCGGTCATGGTCCTCGTGGCCCCCTGGCTGCACGGCTTCGGCCTCGCCCTCGGACTCTACATCTCCCACCCCGACTACGACTCGATCACGCACTCCGTGTCGTCGATGGTCATCACCGTCCTGGTGTTCTACGCCCTCACGGCGTTCCAGCACTACGGTTCCGGCAACGTGAACTTCGCGGGCAGGGGGCTCGCCCTCATGACCGGGCTGATCTCCATAAGCTTCGGCGTCTACTGGGAGGTCATCGAGTACCTCTCGGACGTGTTCACCACATCCGTCACACAGTACAGCCCCTTCGACACCCTGTCGGACCTGGTCTGCGACTCCATAGGCGCATCCATCGGTTCCGCCTGGGCCGGTTTCTACATGAGGAACCGCTCCGCCGCCGAGGTCATGGACTCGTTCCACTTCGGCGACGCGATAATGGACCTCGTGAGGAAGGGTTGAGAAACACGGGATGAAACGGTTTGCGGTCCCGGACGGATGCATCCGGGACCGGTACTCCGTTCAGTACTCTATACCCTTCCTGGCGTCGATCCCCCTGTCGAAGGGGTGCTTCACCAGGGTCATCTCCGTAACAAGATCAGCGTACTCCAGGATGTCCGGGGTGGCGCCCCTGCCGGTGAGGACGACCTCTATGTTGGCGGGACGGCGCCTGAGGGCCTCCAGGAGCTCGGTCGATGTCAGCAGGTTGAGGCGCACGGCGTTAATCGACTCGTCGAGGACGACCAGGTCGAACTCCCCGGTGGCCATCAGCTCCTCCGCCTTCGCGAGGGCCTCGCGGGTTATGCGGATGTCCTCGTCCTTGGGGACCTTGGATACGAAGTGGTCCACTCCCAGCGGCATCATGGTGATGTTGGGCACCCTCTCGGCCATCATGTGCTCCCCGTAGTTCTCCGGGGGCTTCAGGAACTGGAGGAAGAGCACGTTGAGACCGCGTCCGGCGGCCCTGAACGACAGGCCGAGGGCGGCGGTGGTCTTCCCCTTCCCGTTGCCTGTGTAAACCTGCACGAGCCCGAGGGGCTCCTTGATCTCTTGGGGTATGGTCGACATTGCGATCGTGATACGGATCGCCCTGTCGCGTATAAAAAGGGTGGATCCGGGTGCCGGGGCACCCGGAGGTGGTCTCAATCGTACATGCCGGTGCTGAAGTACCTGTCGGCCCTGTCGGGGATGATGGCGACGACGTCGCTTCCGGGGTTCTCCTCCACGTAGCGGCATGCGGCGTAGACGTTGGCTCCGGAGGACACACCGCCGAAGATCGCCTCCTCGCGTGCGAGGCGGACGGCCATGTCCACGGCCTCCTGGTCGGGGACGCCGATGATGCCCTCGATGTAGTCGGGGCGGTAGTTGCCGGGGACGATGTTCACACCGATACCCTGGATCCTGTGGGGTGCGGCCCATCCCTTGGAGAGGATGGGGCTCTCGGCGGGCTCGATGGCGTAGACCTTCGCACCGAGTCCCGCCTCCCTGATCGCCTTCCCGATACCGGACGCCGTACCGCCGGTACCGACACCCGCGAACACCGCGGAGAGTCCGGGGAGGTCCCTGACGATCTCGGCACCGGTGGTCCTGCAGTGGACCTCGGTGTTGACGGGGTTGTCGTACTGGTTGGGTACGTATCCGCCGCGCTCCTCCGCGATCTCGCGTGCGATGCGGATGGAACCGTCCATGCCCTCGTCGCCAGGGGTGAGGACGATCTCGGCCCCGTAGGAGCGGATGAACTGGACGCGCTCCTTCGACATGGTCTCGGGCATGACGAGGACCGCCTTGTAGCCCATGGCGGCCGCGATGAAGGACATCGAGATGCCGGTGTTGCCGGAGGTGGGCTCGACGATGGTGCCGCCCTCCTCGAGGAGGCCCCTTGCGACGGCGTCCTCGATCATGGGCCTGATGATCCTGTCCTTGATGGAACCGCTGGGGTTGAGGTACTCGAGCTTGGCGAAGACACGGCCTCCCTCGGGCGAGATGCGCTTGAGCTCCACGAGGGGGGTGTTCCCGATCGCGGAGAGGATGCTCTCTATGACTGCCATGGGTGAGGAACGAACCGGGTCGGATATAGTCGTTCTGGTCCGCCCCCGTCCAGCGTGTCACGATGGCGCCGGTCCGGGATGCTCGGGGACCGCACGAGGGACCCCTCCCCCGGCCGAGCACCCCCGCGTCCGCATTATCTCCCCCTACCGCGTCGACGTCCCATGGACACCGACAAGCGTCTCACATCCAAGAACGGGGCACCCGTCCCCGACACCATGAACTCCCTCACCGTCGGTCCCAGGGGACCCATGGCGATGCAGGACCTCTGGTACCTGGAGAAACTCGGTCACTTCGACAGGGAGGTCATCCCGGAGAGGCGCATGCACGCCAAGGGGTCCGGGGCCTTCGGGAAATTCACGGTCACCAACGACATCACCCGCTACACCCGCGCCTCCCTGTTCTCCGAAGTCGGGAAGGAGACGCCGGTGTTCACCAGGTTCTCCACCGTGGCTGGCGAGAGGGGCGCCGCCGACGCCGAACGCGACATCAGGGGCTTCGCCGACAAGTTCTACACCGACGAGGGCAACTGGGACCTGGTCGGCAACAACACCCCGGTGTTCTTCATCAGGGATCCCCTCCTTTTCCCGGACCTCAACCACGCCGTCAAGAGGGACCCGAGGACGAACATGAGGTCCGCGCAGAACAACTGGGACTTCTGGACCATGCTCCCCGAGGCCCTCCACCAGGTCACCATCGTGATGTCCGACCGCGGGATACCGAGGAGCTACAGGCACATGCACGGGTTCGGGAGCCACACCTACAGCATGGTCAACGCCGACGACGAGCGCGTGTGGGTGAAGTACCACCTGAGGACGCAGCAGGGGATCGAGAACCTCACCGACGCCGAGGCCGAGGCGGTCGTCGGGAGGGACAGGGAGAGCAACCAGCACGACCTGTACGACTCCATCGAGATGGGTCGCTTCCCCCGCTGGACCATGTACATACAGGTCATGACCGAGCAGCAGGCCCGCGACCACTACGAGAACCCGTTCGACATCACCAAGGTCTGGAGGCACGGGGAGTTCCCCCTGATCGAGGTCGGTGTGCTCGAGCTCAACCGCAACCCGGACAACTACTTCGCCGACGTGGAGCAGTCCGCGTTCTCACCCGCCAACCTCGTCCCCGGACTGGGCCTCTCCCCTGACAAGCTGCTGCAGGGGAGGCTTTTCGCCTACGGGGACGCCCAGAGGTACAGGCTCGGCGTCAACCACGACCTCATACCGGTGAACGCACCGCGCGTACCCGTCAACGCCTACCACAGGGACGGTCTGATGAGGACCGACGGCAACCACGGCTCCAGGATCCACTACGTCCCCAACAGCTACGGCGAGTGGGAGGTGCAGGGTAGGTCCGAACCCCCTCTGGAGGTGCACGGCGACATCGGGAGGTACGATCCCGCCGACGACCCGACGGACGACGTGTTCCGCCAGCCCGGGGACCTCTTCAGGCTCATGGACCCGCACCAGAGGTCCGAGCTGGTGGCCAACACCGCCCGCTCCATGCAGGGTGTGACGGAGAACATCAGGTACAGGCACGCCGTCCACTGCCAGAGGGCCGATCCGGAGTACGGCAGGATGGTGTCCGAGGCGCTCGGACTCGACCACGGCAGGGTCGAGGCGATGACGGCGATGGACGAGGACGGGTTGAGGAGGGAGACGTCCGCCGCCCAGTGGGCGGGGACGGAAGGCGTTTCCTGAAAGAGAAGGAAGACACGGGTCGGGGGCGGTGCCCCCTCCCCGGTCAGGATGCCTCGGGTACGACCGCCGCACCCTCCACCGTCTCGGCGATGGCCGTGAAGTAGACGTCCATGGAGGAGTTGATGGCGGTCTCGAGGGAGTCCTGGATGACTCCGATGATGAACCCGATCGCGATCAGCTGGGCGGAGATGTCGCCACCGATGCCGAACAGGGCGCATGCCATGGGGATCAGGAACAGGGATCCGCCGGTGATACCCGACGCACCGCAGGCTCCGAGTGCTGCGACGACGCACAGCAGTGCGGCGGTTCCGAAGGACACCTCCATACCGAGCGTGTGAACGGCGGCGAGGGTCATGACGGAGATGGTGATGGCCGCACCGTTCATGTTGATGGTCGCACCCAGGGGGATGGACACGGAGTAGAACTCCCTGTCCAGACCCATCCTCTCGCAGAGCTCCATGTTGACGGGGATGTTCGCCGCGGAGCTCCTGGTGAAGAACGCGGTGACCGCGCTTCCGCGGAGGCACTGCAGGAGCAGGGGGTAGGGGTTGCGGCGCATGAACACCGCACCGATGACGGGGTTCGTGACGAACAGGACGATCAGCATCGCACCGACGAGCAGGAGGATCAGGGATCCGTAGTCGACGAAGATGTCCATGCCGTTCGTGGACACGGCATCGTAGACCAGACCCATGATTCCGAAGGGTGCGAAGGAGATGATCACGGTGACCACCTTGGTGATGATCCTGCTGAACTCGTCGCAGGCCCTGACGAGCAGGTCCGCCTTGACGACCTTCATCGCCAGTCCGAAGAACACGGCCCAGAAGATGATGCTCAGGTAGTTGGGCTCGAGGATGGCGTGCACGGGGTTGATCATGATGCCGGTGATGATGTTCATGATCAGGTCGCCGAGTCCGACCGCCTCGCCGCCGGAGACACCGGTGGTGTCGAGGAATACGGTGACGGGGAACACGAAGCTGAGCGCGGTCGCCACGGTGGCGGCGATGATGGTGCTCAGGATGTACAGTGCGATCACAAGCTTGAAGCGGGACCCGAGTCCGGCCTTGGACTGGGATATGGAACTCACGACGAGGAACATCACCAGTATGGGGGCGATCGCCTTGAGGGCGCCCACGAACACGGTACCGAAGATCGTGACGACATCGGATCCGGGGACGATGAGGGCGAGCACCAGTCCGACGAGGATACCCGCGATGATACGGATGATGAGGCTGATGGAGTTCCACTTCTCATACAGCTCTCCGATTTTCATTGTATACGGGGCATGGAACCGACCCACGGTATAATAATGAATCCCCCCACTGGATGCATGAAGCTCATCCCGCGACCCGGGGCGGGTCCGTGTGCGGAGGGGGAAACCTTCAAGTCCGCCCAGACGATGGGAACCCGGAACGAGACCGGGTGATGATCAACCCAGGCTGATTCGTGATGAGCCCTATGAGTTCTGACGGTCGTTCCACCTCATCCGGTGTCCTTGTAGTCGGTCATGCCCGTGTACAGGATGAGGTCGCTGAGCTTCATGCCGTCCCTCCACCTCATTATGTAGTTCCCGCTCTCGGAGAGCTCCAGCTTCGGTATCCTACGGTACAGAACGGCGTTCCTGCCCCTGAAGACATGGTCCGTCGGGATGGTGAAGACCCTCCACGGATCCCCGCGGAACCCCTTCAGCCTGAACGCGTATATGGGCACCAGGTGGGACCTGCAGCAGTCCTCGAGCATGCCGTCGGCCTGCTCCACCAGGCGTTGGCTCTTGCTGAAGTGGAGCACCTCGTCCGAGGAGCTCTTGACCTCGATGGGGAACGAGAAGTCCCACCGCAGGGCGACCAGGTCCACTCCGAGGGAGCCGGCCGCACGTATGACCAGGAACGGGTTGAGCACCATGGACCTGTACGCCGCGGTCTCCAGCGCGTTGCACGTCCTGACCATCTTGTCGACGGCCTTCTCCTCGCCGTTGAGGAGGGACCTGAGCTCGCGTTCGTACACATCTCCCGGTGCAGCCATCTTACCACCCATCCGATTCCCGGGACGGTATATAAACGGGAGCGGGGGGTGTCCGAAAGTGGGTCCTCACTCGGTGTCGGCGAACCTGCCCTGCCCGAGGTGCCAGTCCCTGATGATCCCCGCGATCTCGGAGCTGCCGTAGATGTAGCTGCCATGGTCGTGTCCGGGGAGGATCAGCAGCTTCGCACCGGGGATGCTCCGCGCTATGAACTCGGTGTCGGACCTCTCCACGGCGTCGTTCTCACCGGCGGTGACGAGCGTGGGGACGGCTATGCGTCCGAGGTCCTCTGCGGTGATGTGGGGCTCCTCCAGCATCATGCGGACCCTGGGGTCCCTCCTGAAGATGTTCTTGAACCTGCACATGCCCATACCCTTCAGCGTGGACGGGTCGGTGTTGGCGCCGCTGACGATCAGACCGGACAGCAGGTCGGGGTACCTGGATGCCAGGAGCAGCCCTACGATCCCGCCGTCGCTGAACCCGTAGAACAACGGGCGCCTGAGTCCGAGCGCCCTGATCACGCCGCGCATGTCCTCGACCATGTCGTCGTAGTGGTACGCGGACGACTCCTGGCTCATGCCGTGGCCGCGGGAGTCGACCCTGTGGACGGTGTAACGCCTGGACAGCATCTCCACGGCGGGGTCGAAGACGCCCATGTCCTCCCCGTTCCCATGGACCATGATGAGGTCGGGGCCCTCGCCCGTGACCTGGTAGTGCAACCTGATGCCGTTGACGCTCAGCAACATGCACCCTCGATGGGGGCGGGATATAATAATCCCTCCACCGGGAGAAACGGTCCGGCGGGGGATGGTTTGGGAGGGGCGCGAGGCCCCCCGGTGGGAACCCGGTCAAGGCGAGAGCCTGCTGGGGTCCCTGGGGAAGAGGATGGCCTCCCTGATGTTGGGGAGGTCGAGCATCTTGACGAGGAGCCTCTCGACCCCGATGCCCCATCCGCCGTGCGGGGGCATGCCGTACCTGAACGCGTCCAGGTAGAACCCGAAGTCCTCGGGGTTGAGACCCTTCTTCTCCATCCTGGCGACGAGCACGTCGTACCTGTGCTCCCTCTGTCCCCCGGAGGAGATCTCCTGTCCCCTGTAGTCCAGGTCGAAGGAGAACGAGTAGGGGGTGCCGTCCTTC
Source organism: Candidatus Methanomethylophilaceae archaeon (assembly GCA_017461225.1). Classification (GTDB taxonomy): domain Archaea; phylum Thermoplasmatota; class Thermoplasmata; order Methanomassiliicoccales; family Methanomethylophilaceae; genus Methanoprimaticola. The sequence continues at coordinate 5,806 of JAFTYV010000013.1, read as the reverse complement.
TCCATGATGTAGAAGGGCTTGGCCTCCTCGGGGTACTCGGCGATGAAGTAGAGGTCGCAGCCCCTCTCCGCCATGTGGTCTCCCACGATCTTCTCGCCCTCGGTGCCGAGGTCGTCGCCGTCCTTGAGGGCGAGTCCCGCGGCGTTGACGATCTCCAGGCACTCGGAGTAGGTGAGGATGGGGTAGGGGCGTGCGGGGACGTTGATCCCCTTGCCGAGGATCTCCAGCTGCTTCTGTCCGCGGTCCCTCATGCCGGTGAGGACGTGGTCGATGACCTCCTCGATCATCGCCATGACGTCCTCCTCCCTCTCGATCCATGCCATCTCGCAGTCGAAGGAGATGAACTCGGTGACGTGGCGGTTGGTGTTGGAGTGCTCCGCGCGGAACGCGGGTGCGATCTCGAAGATGCGGTCCAGCCCGGTGCTCATGAGGATCTGCTTGTAGAGCTGGGGGGACTGGGCGAGGTAGGCGGGCCTGTCGAAGTACTGGACCTGGAAGAGCTCCGCACCGCCCTCCGCACCTGCGGCGGAGATCTTGGGGGTCTGGACCTGGGTGAAGCCGTTCCCGCGGACGGCCTCCTGGATCAGCTCGAGCATGAGGGACTTCAGCTCGAAGATCGCCTTGACCTCGGGCTTCCTGAGGTCCATGAACCTGTTGTTGAGACGGGTGTCCATCTCGGCGTTGACCTTGTCAACGACACCGAGGGGCAGGGGCACGGCGGCCTCGCTGAGGACCTCGGCGGATGTGGGGATCAGCTCGAGTCCGAGGGCGGTCTGGTTGCTCTCCTTGACCTCGCCGGTGACGGAGACGACGGTCTCCCTGGAGAGGGTGGTGAGCATGCCGAAGAGCTCGGGGTCGATCTTCTTCTTGGGCATCGTGACCTGGATGGTGCCGAACCTGTCGCGGAGCGTGAGGAACGAGATGCCCCCCAGGTTCCTGACGTCCTGTGCCCATCCGCGGACGGTGGCGGTGCCGTCCTCCACGGATATGTTGCTGGAATCCCTGAATGCTGTCATAATGCGCACGTGATTAGGGACGCAATATAAAGGCTCTCGTAATGGGCCGCACCGCCGCGTTCCCGTGCTCCGCGGGACCCCTCGGGACCGGGCCGTCGGCAGATGCGGACCATCTCCCGCTGGACGGTCCTCGAGAAGTTGTCGTCGCGGAGGCTCCTGCGCGTGACGACGTCCACGTCGCACCCCAACTCGGCCGAGACCGACTCGATGAATCCCATGTGGTCGTCCCAGCAGTAATTACTGTTGACCTCAAGTGTGCGGAACCCGGCACGACCTACTGCGTCGTGGCCTACACCGTCGACAACGGAACCGACGCCGCGGTCGCCTGGGAGAGGGTGGACGTCTCGCTCTCCGCCGACGGCGTTTCGTACTACCCTGAAGGTGTCAAGAACGACGATACGTGGACACGGACCTGCCCGTGCCGGATGTCCCCGAGCGCGAGAAGGGACAGGTGTACGGCATCGTGCACTACGACATCGAGGTGCTGTCCGGTACGATCGAGGTGGACATCGTCCTGGAGGACGTGAGCTGCGAGAGGGGCCTGAACACCGACCCCTACGACTTCCAGCGGACGAATCCCATCAGTTCACACTCGTCTTCGACAAAACCATCGGATGGGAGGGGGAGGGGGAGGGGGAAGATGGGAAGGGAACGGCCCCTGATCAACAGGTTACGTGACCACAAGGGCGAGATATGCCTGTTCGTGCATGATTTCAAGGTCCCTTTCGACAACAACCAGGCGGAGATGGATGTACGCGATCTCAAAACAAAGACCAAGGTCTCCGGATGTTCCGTTCGATCAGCGGAGCCAAGGCATACCTATCGGTCAGATCCCATCTGAACACCGGGGACAAACACGGAGTCGACCCATTCGATGCCATTCTGTCAGCTTTCAAGGGTCAATCCCAGATTGTCTTGACAAGGTCCTGAATAGTTACCATTGGAACAGATAAGGGACAGGGACTACACCCACGGACTGAACGGTCTTACCCTCCTGTACGGTATAGCATTCCGCAACAAGAAACCCAAGGTACTGTCTGAGATGTTGATCCTGCAATAACACGACTCAAAGGACTCAACACTGCAGACGATTGGTCATTCCTTCGGATCACGTGGATGGTGAAAAGGTTTCGATGGGGCATGGATAATCACGCCCCATCATCCGTTGTATCGACCCGTACGGCGCTTCCTTACCGATCCGGTCATCTCCGAGACTCCAGAGTCATCCCAGCCAACGTCATCCCTGTTGTAGATGTTGACGGCACCTCCCTGGAACTCGCCTTCGCCGGCCTTCTCCTCCAATAAAGCCTCGATATCAAGGTATCTGTCCTGCAGCAACGACAACGTCTCCTGGTCTGTCTCCCACAGTCCCCGGGAGTGTGCCTCGAGAAGACGACGTGTCATCTCCTCCAGTGCATAGGGGTTGTTCTCCTCGAAGAACTGCCTGTTGTCATCATCCCTGATGAACACATCCACAGCTGCATCGAACAACCAGTCATCCACCTCATGGGTGGTCGCCTGCCAACCGAACAACCTGACGACGCGCTTGGACATGTCGTTGGCACCCTTGTATCCATGCTCCTTCATTGCCTCGATCCATTCCGGGTTCAGCGTCCTTATGCGCATGGAACGACGGAACTCCTCGGCCAACGTACCTATCGACAGGTCCCTAGGGTCGCGTGTATCGCCATAGTATGTCTTCACATCCTTGCCGGACAGGTAACGTGCAGCGACGGCCATACCGCCGATGTTACTGAAATGACAGCTGCAGGACAGAACGTCCGTCTCATCCGAAGCGGTCCTGTCAAAGGTTATGTCCGTCTTTGACAGGACCGTGGCGAACTGCTCGAACATCGGCCTTCCGTTGCGACCTCCCCCGTACCCATGACCCTTGGTCTTCACGAACACATCTGCCAGGTCCTTGTCGTCCTTCCACGCACTTGCGAACACGGCGAGGTTCACGCCCGACGTGTAGGTGCCTGGAGGTGCACCGAAGAACCTCGCATTGGCATCTGTGGACTCCATACCCTCGAGAATTGACTCCAGACTGTGTTTGCGGACGAAGTTGGATTCGATGGGTTCGTCCAGGTCGGCGACCGCCGACACGGCCCTGTCCATGAGGTCGATCGCATTCAACATGTTGTCACGCAGGATGCACGAGACGTTGACGGTTATGTCAATACGCGGCCTGCCGAGCTCCTCCAGCGGCATCACCTCGAAATCATTCACACGTCCGTCCGCGGTCCATTTGGGTTTCACACCGATGAGATACATCAGTTCCGACATGAGCTCACCGCCTGTTGCGATCAACTCCCCCATTGTCCAGAAGAACCCTATGCTCTCCGGGATCGAACCGGTGTCATCCATGTACTTGGAGATAGTCTCCTGGGCCATCCTGACACCGACCTTCCATGCAGTCTTCGAGGGGACGGAGTGGGGATCCATCGAGTAGAAGTTGCGACCTGTTGGCATGATGTCATAGCGTCCGCGGGTTATGTATCCGGACGGTCCCGGAGGGATGAAACCCCCATTCAACCCGTTCATCAACGCCCCGATCTCATCCGAACCACGGATGCGTAATGCGACGTCCATTATCGTGTCACGGTACCCCTCCAGTTCCGATTGGTAGGTCCCATCGTGTTCCAGTCCCGCATCGGCGATCGCATCAGTGATGTCCTTTCCATCCAGGATGGATGATACGAACGCACGGGTACGGTCGCCCACCTCCTTGATGATGCTGCCGTTCGACCTGTCCGTACGGACGTCCAACGCACCCTGGTCCGCATACAGTTCGCTGAGATCGTATCCCATAAACCATGAGATGACATCCCTCAGTGAATCGTGCTCCTCCCCGTACCTAACTATCGAGTTCACTGCATCCACGAGATCCTCCCCCTCGGGCATAGAACCCAGAATATGCAGACCCTTGTTCATCTGCGAGTTCTGCATCTTCGAAAGGACCTCGTGACAGAGACGGACGGACTCGGACAACGGCGTGTCCTCGGTGACACCCACATCCATCATCTTGAGCTCGGTCAGCTTGGAGAATATGGATGACCTGAGCTCCTCCGAGTGTGTCGGATCCTGACGTGCGACTGTGTATTCCTCCAGGAGATGCTCCAGTTCAGCGTACCCTCCATACAGCTTCACTCCGACCATCAGGTTCTGCATGTGGTCTATCAACGTGGCATAGGACCTCCTCTTTGCCACCAGTCCCTCAGACGGATTGTCGGAGTTGTAGATGTACAGGTGGGGTTTGGTACCGATCAGTATGTCGGGGTAGCTCTCGCATGAGAGTCCCACCCCCTTGCCAGGGGTCCATTCCATGCTTCCATGGGTTCCTGTGTGGATGATCGCATCCGCACCCCAGATGTCCGCATAGTAATGGTAGGTCGCCAGGTACTGATGGGTCGGGGGGCACTTGGGATCGTGCAGGATCTTGCACACCTGTCCATCACATTTGGCACCGTAGCATCCACGCTTCGGCTGTACTGAAACCATGACGTTCCCGAATTCGACACCTGTGACCTGGATGTTACCATCCAGGACCATGGCCTTGCCCGGGGGTTCTCCCCATGTGGCTATGACATCTTCCCGGACCGTCTCCGTGAGCGTGGAGAAGTAACGGTTGTATTCGTCCAGGGACATCTCATGGATCACTCCCCCGCATTTCTTCATCTCGATGCTGGTGGTCCATCTGAACTCGGACAGTGCCTTGCTCTCCAGTATCCTCCTGATCAGTTCCGCACCGTCCGCCGGCGGATCGACGATGTAACCCTCCTCGGCCATCCTGTGCATCACACGGACGACGGATTCCAGGGAATCCAATCCGGCAGCGTTACCCACATTGGCCTCGACACCGTAGCATGGGAAGTTGTTCAGATAGATCACCACCTTCTTCTCGCTGTTGGGTTTGTGACGGAGCGAGATCTCGTTCACTATGCGGTCGGCTATGTGGGCGCTCCTTTCCGGGATCACAACCCTATGGGGTTCCGATTCACCTATGCGGTCACCCTTGTCGGAACCGTAGACGAACGGTCCGATGATCCCCTCGAACTCCGGGAACACGACCTGCCATGTGATATCCGTCACTATACCAGCGGACTGTTCCCATTCCTCCACCGTCCACCTCGCCATGCATATGGGCTGGTAGATGGGGATGTTCATCCTCTCCAGTATGTCATCATCTGGATCGGGCTCCATGTCGTACTTGCTGTTTCCTATGAACGCGGTAGAGAACTTGACGAGGGCATCCACCAACAGGTTACCATCCTCGTAGAAGAAGTCCCTGATGCACTCGATATGACTGCGTGTGCCGAGATCGGCACGCTTGGAGAACATGCAGTAGATCAGGATGGGGTTCACACCGCGGTCCCTGAGGTCCCTGGCCAGTACCTTCTCGAACTCCAGACCGTCCTCCATGTACGATGGACGGGAACCGATGATTCCGACGAAGGGAAGGGACCTGTCCACACCCTCTGATTCGATGTACTCGGTGACGGATGTGTAGGTGCTGTCACCATCGAGACTCACGACGGCTTCGTATGGGATGTCCAACGGGGGGAGGACCTCCCCCTCCGCCCCCAGGATCCTCTTGTTGATGAAGTCGAACAGCCTGCGGAAGTTCTCATCGCCGCTGGACTGCATGTACCTGAAGCACTCGTACGCATCCATGTGGTCGACCGTGGTCATACCCCACATCGATGTATCGTTCGCCAGACGGAAAATCCTGAAATCAGCACCACGGTCCTTCATTATCGCCCCACCCGATCCACTACGGGACTGTTGTG
>JAFTYV010000002.1 GCA_017461225.1 Candidatus Methanomethylophilaceae archaeon | reverse complement strand
TAGGCGTACTCCCCGTAGCTGCGGTAGATTGCGCCGATGTCGGAGACGTCGTTCCACTCGGACGTCCTGATCAGTATGTTGGTCCCGGAGCCGTACGTCCCGGGGGCGTCACCGAATATGCGTATGGACGCCTGCTCCCTGGCCTCATCCTCGGGCATGCCCTCGGCTATGGACCTCACGATGTCCGCCCTGACGTTGGCCCTGAGGTGGTTGTCCTCGTCGGACTCGTCCAGTTCGGCCACCATCCTGACACCCCTGTCTATGAGCTCCACCAGGTTGGGGAACGTGTCCCTGAACAGCCCGCTGATCCTCAGCGTCACATCGACCCTCGGTCTCCCGAGCTCCTCGAGCGGCACGACCTCTATGTCCTTGACGCGTCCGGCGTAGCCCGTCCACACCGGACGGAGGCCCATGAGCCAGAGCACGTAGGCGACGTCGTCACCGCCGGTCTTCATGGTGTCGGTGGCCCAGACCACGATGCCCACGGAGCGGGGATGCGTGCCGTGCTCGGACACGTACCTCTCCAGCATCTGGTCCGCCATCCTGCACCCGACCTCCCAGCTGGAGTGCCAGGGGACCGCCTCCGGATCCAGGGAGTAGAAGTTCCTGCCCGTGGGCAGGAGCTGCGCCCTGCCCCTGGTGGGGCATCCGGACGGACCCGACGGTATGTACTCCCCGCGGAGCGCACGGATGGTGTTGCCGATCTCGTCGCCCATCCTCATCAGGTCGGGGTACAGGCGGTCGCAGACGAAGCCCACCGCGGAGGCCAGGTCGCCCCCGTCCGAGGGGTACAGGTCGCGCACCAGGTCGATGCACGCCCCGCGGTCGAAGCCGGCGTCCACCATGGACGCTATCAGTGCGTCCATCCGGGACTCCACATCGTCCAGCACCTGCCCCTTGAGGAGTCCCGTGACGGGATCACGGGACGACGCGTCGTTCTGCAGGTCGAGTATGTCGTAGCCCATCGCGGATGCGATGGAACCGCGCATCGAGGGGACCTCCCCGTTGGCCAGGCGGGTGAGGCTGTATATCGTCTCGTTCAGCCTCTCCCCCTCGGGGACCCTCCCCAGTATGTGGAGGCCGTCCTTGATCAGGGCCTCCTTGACGTCCGTTATGTAGTCGTAGAGCTCGTCCACCTTGCCGTCGAACTCCTCGTCCGTGCACATCGGGTCGAGTCCGAGGTCGCTGTACAGCTCCATGCGACCCACGACCTCCCTCAGCTTGGCGCGGATGAGGTCGATCTTGTCGCCCTGGCCCTGGGCCTCGGCGTTCATGTAGTTCTGCACCGCGCCCTCGGCCTCCTGCAGCTCGTCGTACCCCCCGGCACGGGTCATGGTGGGGATCATGTGGTCTATGATGACCGCGGAGGCGCGCCTCTTCGCCTGTATCCCCTCGCCGGGGTTGCCTATGACGTACGGGTACACGTCGGGGAGGGCGTCCATGACGTAGTCGGGACAGCAATCGGCGGACATCGCCGTGCTCTTCCCGGGGAGCCACTCGAGGGTCCCGTGCGTACCTACGTGGACGACCGCGTCGGCGCCGAACACGTTCCTCAGCCACCTGTAGTACGCCAGGTACTGGTGCGGCATCACGCAGAACGGGTCGTGGTAGTCCGACTGTATGTTCCTGCCCCTGTCGGGCTGGAACCCGACGAGGACGTTCCCGAAGAGGACGCCGGGGACGGTTATGTCGTCGCCGACGGTGTAGAAGTCTCCCGGCGGTCTCCCCCATCCCTCCTCGATGCGGTCGCGCGCCGCATCGGACAGGTCGGAGTACCACTCGTCGTACATCGCCGGCGGGATCAGGTCCAGTGCCCTGTCGCGGATGGAGTCGTCGGAGACCCATGTGGTGTCGTTGGTGAGTCCTGCGAGGAGGATGTCCACCAGCTCGCGGGACGTCTCCGGGATGGAGTCGCCCACGTCGTAGCCCTCGTCGCGCATGCGGTGCAGGAGGTCCACGACGCTCTGGAACGTGTCCAACCCCGCCGCACCGCCGGCGTTGGCGGTCTTCGGAGGGTACATGTAGAGGAGCACCGCGACGCGGCGCTCGGCATCGGGGGTCATGCGGAGCCTGGCCCACCCCATCGCGATGTCCGCCACCCTCAGGGGGCGGTCCCTCAGGGGGACGGCGTGGAGTGTGCCGTCCGCACGGCGCTCGGTGCAGCCGCAGGCGGGGGCGATGATCTGCCCGTCGTACTCGGGGTGCGCTATGTCGTACGCGATCTCAGACGGCGTGAGGCCGCTTATGTCCTCGTCCCACGCCTCCTCGGTGCGGCAGCACACCATGGACTGTATCACGGGGACCCCGTAGGTGTCGAAGAAGTTGTCGTCGCAGACCTGGTCCCCCGCACCGGGTGTGGCGACCAGTATCTGGGAGAAGCTCATGGTCTCGATGATGGCGTGCAGCACGGGGACCCCGTCGCGGGTGAGGTCCTCCTCCAGGATCCTCTTCACCCCCTTGGACCCCGCCACCTTCTCCTCGGAGGCGTACATGAAGACCGGTACGGCGTTGCCGCCCAGGTCCTCCACGGCCTCGATGAGCGCGTCGACGTGGCCCGTGTTCCCGGAGACCCACTGCCTCTGGTAGAAGAATATGCCTATGTTAGGTCTGGTCGGGTCCAGGGAGTCCACGTACCTGCCTATGTCTATGTCCTCCAGACCGGGACGGTACACGCCCTGGGCCGGCGGATGGACGGGGGCGGGGACCTCGACGTCCTCGCCGCCGAACCTCCTCAGGGCCCATCTGACGAGGGACGAGAAGTTCTCATCGCCGCCGAGCCTGATGTAGGCTATGCAGTCCCGGTACTCGTCGTCGTCCCCGTGGAACATGCCCCTGAAGGATTCCGTGACCCCGTCGTCCGTACACTCCAGGACTGTGCAGATGCCCCCGTCCCTGAGCACCGCCTCCAGGCGGTCGAACCTCTTGAAGTAGGACGTGTCCCCGTGGACCTTCATGGACACCATGTCCGCCCCGGAGACGTATTCCAGGGCCTCGGACAGGAGCACCGGGTCCGCGTCCAGGTCGGACGAGTCGTAGCAGCGGTACTCGAACCCGAAATCGGAGTCCCTCAGTCCCGCCACGGCCAGGTTCATCATGTGGCTGTCCTTGGTCCCGATGGAAATGTTGACGTATCTCATGGTGTCACCGTGTTGGCATCAGTTGGATGTATAATCCAAATCAGTCGGACGGTATATAATAGAGAGGTGCGACGCCGGGATCCGAGATACCATGTTTTTATAGTAATATGATGAATCATTATGTTAGTGATGAATGATGGCTACTGAGTCGTTCTACGAGGACCTGATACTCGATACAGAGGAGGCCATCGCCAACTTGGAGAAGGCGTTGGACGAAGCGGAGAGAAGAGGACCGATGGTTATCGAGGGTGCCGTCGGAGTCACTAATGATCCCGAGTTTCTCCGGAAGTTCATGGAATCTGGGAAAGACACGCCCGTCGATGCGAGGGCCGATTCTGATTGACAACCCATGTGATGGATAAACAGATTCCAAATGCAGAGTTATGGACCTGCGGGGTGGTCGCACCGCCCCGTCCACGACCATGGTATCGGGAAATCGATCATCCGTAGCCGATTTGATGCGACGGTACCGAACGCACACAGCAGACCAGGATCACCACGACGACTTGCGCTGACCCAACAGCAGGAGCAGGAACAGCGGACCGCCGATCAGCGCCGTGATGACACCGACGGACACACCGAACGACCCCACGCTCCTGGCGAGGCACTCGGCGGCTATCAGGATCAGGGCGCCCACCGCGGCGGAAGCCGGGATGAGGTAGCGGGCGTTGGAACCGATGAACCTCCTGCAGATGTGCGGAGCCACCAACCCTATGAAGCCCAGCGTCCCCGTGAAGCAGACAGCGATGGATGTCGCTACGGACACCAGGACCAGGCACACGATCCTCATGCGGACCGGGTTGACCCCGAGCGAATGGCATGTGTTCTCACCGGTGGACAGCACGTTGAGCTTCCCGCTGAGGGCCGTCATCGACACCATGAGCGCGACGATCGCGACCAGGAGGAACGGTATGCACTCCGGCCCCACGTACCCGAGGGTACCGACCGACCACGCGTATATCGCGGCCACGTCGTCCGGGTTGGCCGTGTACTTCAGCAGGGTCGTCATCGCGGAGAAGATGTACATCACCGCGATACCTATCAGCGCCATCAGGGCGGGTGTGACCTTCCTGAACATGGAGAACAGGACTATCACCGACAGGGGGATCAGCGAGAACACGAAGGCGTTCACGATCTGTCCGAACTGGCTGCCCAGCCCTACGATGCCGAAGTCGAACACCACGAACAGGGTGACACCGAACAGGGCACCCGACGAGATGCCGGTCGTGTAGGGGTCCGCCACTGGGTTGCGGATGACCATCTGCATGACGGCCCCGCTCACGCCCAGGATCGCGCCCACCAGGACACCGGCCACCGCCATGGGCATCCTGCCCTCCCACACGATGAAGTCGGCGAGCTCCTCCTCGAACCCGACCGGCTCCACTCCCTGTATGTGCCTGACGATGACCTCGAGCGACTCCACCAGGCCGATGTGGTAATGGCTTATCCCTATCGAGACGACCGCGATGACCGCGGCGAGGACCGCCGTGACCGCGATGAACACCCTGTTGCGGGTCATGACCCTGCGGTACTCCTCCTTGCCCAACTCACCACACCCCCCTCTTCTCCCTCACTATGAGCGCGAGGAACACGGGTGCCCCGATGAACGACAGGACCACACCGACCGGTATGGCGTCCTGGGGGGACAGGTAGCGGGCTATGAGGTCCGCCAGGACCAGGAACAGACCGCCGAACGCGGCTGACGCGGGTATGACGAACTTGTTGTCGGAACCGAGGATGGTCCTGACTATGTGCGCGGAGATCAGACCTATGAACGAGATGATCCCGGCGTAGCAGACCACCGCGGCCACCATGAACGATATGACCATGAGGCACACGATGCGCATGTTCGATGCGTTGAGCCCCAGGCTCTTGGCGCTGTCGTCCCCCAGTGCGAGGACGTTCAGCCTGGATGAGAGGAGCATCGCCAGGACGATGCCCACCATGTTGACCGCCGCCATCAGCGGGAGGGACTGCCAGGTGATCTCCGACAGGGACCCGACCTGCCACTGGTACACCACCGCCAGGGTCTCGGCGTCGGTGGACATCATGAGGACGGTCGTGAGCGCGTTGAATATGTACGCCACCGCCGTACCGGCCAGGATCAGGGTGGCGGGGGACGAGTTCATCTTCGGTGCCATGGTGACGATGATCATCATGGGGATCAGCGCGAAGATGAAGGCGTTGAGCATGACCCCCAGGTTCTCGGTCTGTGAACCAAGGGACACGGATATCCCCAGGATCATCGCGACGGCCACACCGAAGCACGCACCGGACGATATGCCGGTGGAGTACGGATCTGCCAGGGGGTTGTTCATCACGTTCTGCATGATGGCTCCGCCCACGGCGAGGCCCGCACCCCCTATGAGTGCGAAGATCACACGGGGGAGACGCACCTCCCAGATGACGAAGTCCGTGAGGAACTCGTCGGTCCCGATGGGGTACGTGACCCCCAGGATGTGGTCCACGAGGAACCCGTAGACCGTGAGGAACGGTATCTTCGTGGCGCCCACCGAGATGTACAGGCCCACGAATAAGAAGGTTAGCAGGAGGCAGGACAACACGAAGACCGTCTTGCGCCAACGGTACCTCCTGTATTCCCCGACACCTCCCGGATCACCGGTACGAACGTCCAGATTCCCGCCCCCTGCGATGGCCTCAGTAGACCATGTCGTAGGTCAACATGAAGAACGCGTTGTCCCAATCCACGGTGTTACCGGGGACGAACCTGTCGAAGAACACCTTGTGCATCTCGTCCGCCCAGTCCTCGGAGAACAGGTCGGGGTAGAGTGCGACGGCGGAGTACAGAATCCTCAGGGGAATGGGTGCGTCTCCGACCACGACGGCCGCATCGCCGTTCTTGTAGGCCTGCGTCTGTGCGAAGATGCCGAGGCACTCGTCGTACTTCGCCTTCTCGTCGACGGTGCAGCTGTACCAGTCGTTGGTCTTGATGTTGATGATGCAGTCGATGTCGTAGTTGTAGAGCCAGGTGTCGTTCCAGTTGAAGTAGCACCCGGAGGTGTACTGCGTGAGGACCTCGTCACCGAGGGCGTAGATTCCGCCCGCCTTCTCGACGACCTGCTTGTAGTCGGAGGTTCCCGCGGAGAGCCACATCCCGTTTCCACTGGGGACGCCGTTGCATGCGATGACGGTCTTCTTGTCCTTCACTCCCTCGAGCTTGGACTCGATCTTGTCCTGGAGTCCGATCCACCACTCCGCCACGTCCTTGCACCTGTCATCGGTCTGGAAGAGGAACGCGAGGAGGAACATCTCCGAGGAGTACTCGTTGGCATCGACCAGTGCGGGGTTGACCCTGATGACGTCGATTCCCATCTGCTCGTACTGCTGCTCGACGGTTCCCTTGTCGACGGTGCTGGCGGTCTTGTCGCAGAGGACGGCGGTGACTCCGTAGTCCTTGATGTAGCTGGTCGTGTTCTCGATGGGCATCTTCGTGGAGGAACTTCCGATGCTGGGCATCTCGCTGAACCTGGGGAAGAGCGTGGGGTCCGGAGGGGACGACTTGCTGTAGGAGATTCCGTAGATCATGTCGGACATGCCGGCCATCTGCGAGATCCACAGCATGTTGGATGCAGCGGTGCTGACGGCCGCCTTCACGGGCCACTTGGTGCTGACGACGTAGTCGCCGGTGGTGCAGGTGTTGTAGTGGTAGACGGTGCAGGGCTCCCCGTTGATGATCTTCTGGACGACGTCCCTGTCCTTCCCGTTGACGACGCCGTCGTAGTTGGCGTCGGCCATGGGGTACTCGTCGGAATCATAGATTCCGGAAGTGATCCTGTTGATGATCTGGAGGTCCTCGGCATCGACGTCGTAATCCCCGTCCGCATTACCGAAAACCTTCAGCTGGGACTCGATGACGACATCGTCGTCACCGGATCCGCTCGTAACTACGATGGCGGCCGCGGCGACAATGATGATCGCCACCACCGCAATCGCGATAGTCTTCGTCTTATACATGATATCACTAATTATTGGATGTATATTCCAATGCTCTTCACTATATAGTTATTTGGATGATGCATCCAACTGTCCCCGCGGAATCCGCCGGGTCATCCGGGGAGGGGAGGGATCGGCGTCCGTGTGCATCCGACCGGAACGGTATCTGAGCAGAAAGGATGGAAAGGGTTTGGACCGGGTGGCCCCGGCCGTCCACCTCACCAGGTGGACCTCTTCCTCTGGGAGTACAGGAAGTACAGGAACAGGGGACTGCCTATCAGCGCCGTGATTATACCGACCGGCAGGACGACCGGCAGCATCCTCACGATGCAGTCCGCTCCGACCACCATG